>JBAWZJ010000237.1:0-3448 GCA_037143085.1 Parachlamydiaceae bacterium
GGAAGTTACCGTAGAAAAAATCCGTCGGGCTTATGGATGCGTCACCAAAGCTTGCCATAAGAAAAAACTCAAGACTATCAACGTTCTTGCGCCTCAATGTACGTCGATGGCTGAAAAAGAGATCGTTCGCGGTCTGTGCGAGGGGCTTCTTTTACCGAACTATGTCTTTACAACCTTAAAGCATGACGCATTGAAAGAGTCTCCTCCGGCTGTTTTGGAAAAAGCAACGATTGTAGGGGCGGCAAAAGCGGATCTGGCATTAGCAAAAAGATATGCAACAATTGCTGACGCCGTCTATTTTGCACGCGACTTGGTCAATGGTAATGCCGATGACGTCACTCCTCAATATTTAGCTGCCGTCGCTAGGGGGCTAGAGAAAACATTCAAAGATGTCTCCACGACAGTTTTTGATAAAAAGAGGATTGAGAAGGAGAAGATGGGACTTCTTCTAGCCGTCAACCGTGGATCGTTTAGGGATCCTGAATTTATCATTGTAGAGTATAAGGGGAAGCCAAAGTCAACAGACCATACTGTCATTGTTGGTAAAGGGGTCACCTATGATACCGGAGGCCTTATATTGAAGCCCAAAGGGTCGATGGAGACGATGAAAGACGATATGGCTGGAGCTGCAGCAGCGTTAGGAACAATCCACGCCATCGCAGCGCTGGAGCTGCCGGTCAATGTCACTGCGGTCATTCCTGCAACGGAAAATAGCATCGGATCAAAAAGTTATAAGCCGGGCGATGTCTATTCAAGCTATACAGGGAAAACAGTAGAAATAGGCGACACTGATGCTGAAGGGCGTCTCGTCTTGGCCGATGCTCTTGCCTATGCTGTCAAAAATTTAAAGCCTTCCCGCATCATAGACTTGGCAACACTCACCGGCTCTATTGTAATGGCCCTTGGCGATGAGACATCTGGGTTGATGTCGAATAACGATGTGGTCACAGACTTGCTCGTTCGAGCAGGAAGTGAAACAGGAGAAAGAGTTTGGCGTATGCCTCTGTATGAGGACTATAAAGATCAGCTTAAATCCGATATTGCTGACATAAAAAACGTCGGTGGACGAGCTGCGGGATCAATTACTGCAGCAATATTTTTGCAGGAGTTTGTGGGCAAAACCCCATGGGCTCATCTTGATATTGCAGGAACAGCTTTTATATCCGAAGCTAAGCGATATACGCCAAAGCACGGCACTGGTGTCGGTGTAAGATTGCTTGTTTCATTTTTAGAAAGTCTCATATAAACTCGACTTTGTATATTTTTTGATTTATCTTCCGAGCTAAGAAACCATGAAAAAGGTTGCTGTATCTATCCTAGGTGCTACGGGGAGTGTTGGACAACGGTTCGTTGAACTTCTGTCCAATCACCCGTGGTTTCAAATTGTTTCTCTCGCCGCATCGGATCGTTCAGCTGGAAAAAAATACGCTGATGTCGTTAATTGGCTTATGCCATCGCCTCTTTCAAAGGAAATTGGCGAGATGGAAATCAACCTCTGTGAGCCAGGGATCCCTGGAAATATTGCTTTTTCAGCATTGGATTCATCGGTAGCAGGGGATATCGAAGCAGCCTTTGCTCATGAGGGTTACACGGTGATTTCAAATGCACGCAACCATCGAATGCACCCAAGCGTCCCTCTTCTTATTCCAGAAATCAACAATGACCATTTGGACATGGTGAAACAGTATACTACGGGTCAAATTGTCACTAATCCTAACTGTTCGACGATTGGGTTATGCCTTGCTTTGAAACCTTTGTATGACGCTTTTGGTATCGAGTCTGTTCACGTTGTCACAATGCAGGCTATCTCAGGTGCTGGTTATCCGGGTGTGGCCAGCTTAGATGTAATTGACAATGTTATTCCTTATATCAAGGGTGAAGAGGAGAAACTCGAAACCGAGCCTCTAAAAATTTTAGGCAAACTTGTTGATGGACGGATACAACCTGCTGATTTTTCTGTCAGTGCTCAGTGCAATCGTGTTCCGGTGATTGATGGGCACATGGAATGTGTATCGATTAAGCTGAAAAATAAAGCATCTCCAGAAGATCTTATTCATGCTTGGCGGACATTTTCTGGTATTCCGCAAAAACTTCAACTTCCTTCAGCCCCTCAATATCCTATTCATTATCTCGAAGGCGACGCTTTTCCCCAACCAAGATTGCATCGTAATATTGACAAGGGGATGGCTGTTACTATTGGACGCCTTCGTCCTTGTCCTTTATTTGATTATAAGTTCACCCTCCTTTCCCATAATACAATTCGTGGAGCCGCAGGAGGTGCTATCTTGTGCGCTGAATTAATGCATATCTGTAAAAAATAATTGAAAAATAACGCTTGGCTTGAATAGTTTGGCACGCTTTTTGCTACTGACATTATTGAAACTCATTTTATAGGAGGTTTCATAATGGTTACTAAAAAAGGAACTACGAAGAAGACTGTGAAGCGTACAGTCAAACACACCGCAAAAAAAATGACTGTGAAGCGTCCAGTCAAACGTACAGTGGCAAAAAAAACTGTAAAGCGTACAGTCAAGCACACAGCTAAAAAATTGACTGTGAAAAAAGTTGTGAAAAAAACGGTGGCTAAGCGGGCTCCTGCGAGAAAAGTCGTTAAAAGAGCTAGAGCTCCAGCGAAAACCATCGTGAAAAAGAGTGCTAAATCCGGCGTAAAACCTAAAGCCAAGGTGCAAACGGCTGAAGGGTGGAGACGTGCTAAGGTGAGAACGCACCGCGTTAAAAAAGCAGCCTAAAAATAGGTTAGTTGTTTACCCTTCCCCCTAAGTATTTACTTAGGGGGAAGGAAGTTGTTTATGCTAAACAAAATGTGTTGTAGTCTTCCCCAGCCTTGCATGGAAGCCACTCGGCTTCCGATTAAATCCTTAAAGAAAATCTTGAGAAAACCTTTTCTAAATTACCCCCAAACCGACTATTCAAATAGGTTCGATTAGTAACTCACCTTACCCAAACCGAGCGACATTTGGGCTGAAGCGAAAGCCTCGGGGTCGAGCTCGCTTGAGCGACCTAATATTTAAAAATATGAGGCCGCTCACGCGAGCTCGACCCCGAGGCTTTGGCTCAGCCGAAATGTTGCTCCGTTTGCGTAAGGTGAGTTAGTAAAAGTGGTGCATAACTACAACTCCTTACGCTAACCCTTACTCGAAAGTTCTGGAAAAGCCCTTAAAAATCACTGAAAGCGTTCGCGTTTCCGAAGATTTTCAATTGTTTCTGTCATTTCTCTCTTTTGAGTGACGTTCGGTATAAATAAATATAGTTTAAAATCCCATAGGAGAAATGCGGTTTAGTTTAAGATAATTTCTCCGATCAGAGGATTTGTTCATACTTCTAAGGAAAAAAAGTCTCAAGATAAATCTATTTTTTCGGGGATTGTAGAAGTGTACATGTTCACGGGTGCTTAACAAAATCGCTGCGCGATTTTCTTAATCACTCG
>JBAWZJ010000238.1:0-3448 GCA_037143085.1 Parachlamydiaceae bacterium
CATCACCCGTATTTTAAGTCGTATTCTGAGCAATCCAACAACAAACAAACTCTATCACGAACTCGATTCTATCGTCTCGAAGATTCCAAACTACGGCCCAGGTCTCGCTAAAAAGGGTCTTAAAATCACAGAATCTCTTAAAAATTTAGTCAGTCCCGCAGCTTTTTTTGAGCAATACGGCATTTCTTATGTAGGACCGGTCGACGGACACGACATTAAAAAACTTGTAGACACTTTTGAGGCATTGAAAAATAGCGATTGGCCTGTCATTGTCCATGTCCTAACGAATAAGGGACAAGGAATGGAAGAGGCTATAAAAAATCCAGTATCCTATCACGGGGCTAAACCTTTTGATGTCGGCACAGGGAAATTTTTAGCTGCAACATCGACAAAACCGACTTTTCCTAAAATTTTCGGATCTCACATCTTAAAGATGGCAGAAAACGATCCAAGCCTCGTAGCTGTGACTCCAGCAATGTCTGCTGGATCGATGTTGGATGATTTCATAAAAAAATTTCCAGACCGATGTCTCGATGTCGGCATCGCTGAAAGCCATTCGGTAACTTTTTGCGGAGGTCTTGCTTATGGAGGAAAGATGAAGGTCATTGTATCCATCTACTCCACCTTTTTGCAAAGAGCTTTTGACAATCTGTTTCACGATGTCTGTCTTCAAGAACTTCCAGTGGTTTTTGCCATCGACCGAGCTGGCATTGCAGGGGCCGATGGATCGACTCACAACGGTATTTATGATATTTCTTTCTTAAATGCAATGCCGAATATGATCATCGCACAACCTCGTGATGGACAATTGCTTAAAGAACTGCTCGAATCGAGTTTTTCTTGGGGAAGGCCTGCGGCTATTCGGTATCCAAACATGGGAACGGAAGAACCAAAGGGGCCTCTTAAACGACGTCCATGCGGCGAAGGAGAAGTCCTCTCTGCAGGTGAAGATATCCTTCTGATTGGCCTTGGCCATATGGCTTATACAGCGCTAGAAGTAAAAAGAATGCTTTCTGATTATGGGGTGAACGCGACCGTTCTTGACCCGATTTTTGTGAAACCTCTTGATACAGAACTACTCTACCATCTTCTAAACAATCATAAACGAATCGTCACAATAGAAGAACATTCAGTTGTTTCAGGAATGGGATCGATCATCAACAACTTCTTGATGACTCAAGATTATGGCGATGTTAAAGTGATTAACTTTGGAATCCCAGAAACATTTGTCGAGCAAGGAAACCATACAGAACTAATGGATGAGATAGGGCTATCTCCATCAAAAATTTGCAATCGCATTCTTAGACAATTCAATTTGAAACAGTCAAAGGTTTGTCTATGATCATTGGACTTTTCCCCAATACGAGTAAACCACAGGCTTATGAAATCGCCCGCTCTATTCGGGAATTTCTACAAAAGCATAATATCACCGTCGTTGCGGAGGACCAAGAGGCTGCAAATATTGGAGCACACCCTATTTCTAGCATACAGGAAGGGGAAGTTGATGCCTGCATTACTCTAGGAGGAGATGGAACAATCCTGCGACTTTTTCATCAACATCCTCAATTACAAGCCCCCATCCTAGCGATTAATCTTGGCAGCCTTGGCTTTATGGCCGATATCACAATAGATGAGATCTTTCCAAGCCTCCAAAATCTTATCGAAGGACATTATCGTGTCGAATCTCGAATGGTCATAGAAGGGACGACAGCAGCAAACCAATCGAATTTTGCTATGAACGAGATTGTCATCCATCGGTCTGGCCATCCTTCACTGATCGATCTCGCCATCTATGTTGACAATCGCTACTTAAACACTTTTTGTGCTGACGGAGTGATCATTTCAACCCCGAGCGGATCAACGGCGTACTCGCTAGCAGCCGGTGGTCCTATTTTGGTACCAGAGTTGAATGCTTTGGTTTTGACACCTATCTGCCCACACACGATTTCTAACCGCCCAATTGTTTTGCTTCCTGAGCAAGAAATCTGCATTAAATATGTTGGTCCCCGCGAAAGCGTCGAAGTGACATATGACGGGCTTCCTTGTTTTCAAATTTTAGCAGGGGAAAGCATCTCCATAGCACGTTCAAAAAGGCTTTTTAAGTTAATTAAAATGCCCGGACACGATTATTTCTCAACCCTTCGTTCAAAACTTGAATGGAGCGGTCGACTCAAAGGCACAGTCTAACTTCAAAAAAAAATTGAAATTACCGCTTTTTTAAAATTTTTTTATAATTCTCCAAGAATCCACATAACCTCTTTATAATAAACTGCTTAAATAGACAATACACCCTTCTTACATAGTAGTATTAAAAATTTTGCTGGCAGAATTTTCGATGAAGGCGTATCAAGGGAAGATAAAGCGCATTGTTGAGTAAAGAGGAGTCTAACCACTTGCAGTGTTAGCCGAACTACTCAAGCTGAGGCAAAACAGTTTTAGACTTTTCAACATTAAACCTAGGAGTAGATCATGAAACTATTTAAATCTTTAGCATCAGTTGCTGTTGTATGCACAGCTGTTGCTATGTTAACAAGCTGCTGTTGCGATCGCGATCCTTGCTGCCAACCAGCAAGACCAGTTTGCTGTCCAAAGCCAGTATGCTGCCCACAACCACAGCAACAGTGCTGCCCACAACCAAGACCATGCTGCCCACCACCATGTGCACCACAACCTTGCGGCCCACAATACTAATTGTTAGGGTTTAATTTGCACGCGGAAAAGTTTTACTTTTCCGCGTGTTAGCCTCAAGACAAAAGATAAAAATAAATATGATGATGACAATACTTAAGCAATCAGTAGTTTTCACAATAACAACCTTAATCCTTTCATCCTGCTGTTGCTCTAACACAAGTTCTTGCTGCCCACAGCAACCTTGTGAACAAAGAACTTTTTGCGACTCGAAACCTAAGTTTTGCCCCAGATCGCATAGGAGTTCTATAAATATTGATGATGCCTCGGATTTTTTTGATCCAAATCAATGATATTTGGTGGAAAAAAGTTAGCGCCTCTCTTCCGCTTTCTAAAAGTGATGAACTTTTTCGGAAGCGAAACTGAAGTGGTAACCTAGTACGTTGTAAATATTAAATTGACAATGTACTCAATCTTAAACTAAAAGGAGTCTTTACAATGAAAAAACAACTAGGGGTTTTTGCCTCGTTGCTTCTTCTGTGCACTACGGCGCTCCTATGGGTTGGCTGTTCCAATAGTTGGAGCAACTCCCCTGCCTGTGCGCAGCCATGCGAACAAGTGTATCAACCGGTGTACCAACCTGTGTGCCCACCACCTTGCCCAGCACCTTGCGCAGCACCGTGCAAGCCAGTGTGTCAGCCACCTTGTGCGCCAGTGTGCCCACCAGAACCTTTGTGCAAACCAGCAGCTAAGTGCCACCACCCGTCCAGCAACGAACTTTGCTGCCGCGATGGAATCACTGTAACAGCAAGAAATCCAA
>JBAWZJ010000239.1:0-3438 GCA_037143085.1 Parachlamydiaceae bacterium
GGTGGGGGCGGTGGAGCGGCCTCAGGGGTTACCTCAAATGGAGCTGCAGGAAGAGGAGGCTTTGGAGGGGGCAATGGCGGCGGTGTCGGTTTCGGCGGCGACGGGGGCTCTGCTTATGGAAGCGCTATCTTTGTTGCTCCAGGTGGTGGCTTAACGATCACGAATGGAAGTATGGCGAACAACCACCAACCGATCCAAGGTGTTGGAGGAACTAATACTGTTGGCATATCAGTAGGAAAAGAGGGTGTAGCAGACAGTAGTGTCATCTTCCTTTCAGGAAACACCACAACTTCATTTATTGCGGCAACACCTCAAACAATTGAAGGTGTTATCGCCGGAGCCGGGAACTTCTTAAAAAGTGGATCTTCTACCCTTACTCTATTAGATGAACCTTCTTATCAAGGAACAACAACGATTACGGATGGAACTCTGGTCTTCGCCGGAAATACATCCAAACTTTCAGGAAACATCATCAATGACAGTACCGTCCATTTTGCTCAAATAGACGACTCTACATTCACAAAACTGATATCAGGAAAAGGATCGTTGACAAAGAGTAAAGAAGGGACGTTAATTCTTTCAAAAAGGAACACCTACACAGGGACAACAACAGTCTTAGAAGGTATCTTGAAGGCTTCTAACAGCTTTGCCTTTGGAAACAACTCCGCATGGACAGTCGCCAAAGAGGGCGTTTTAGATCTCAACAACTATAGCATGACCTCGTCCTCTATCAATGGCGAAGGAACGATATCGTTAGGATCTGGCACTTTAACAGCAAAGAACGGAAACTTTACAGGGGTCATCTCAGGTTCTGGATCTTTAGTAAAAGATTCCGAAAATAGCCTGACACTTGCAGGAAGAAATACCTACACAGGCGATACTTTCATCAATGAAGGAGAGTTGTTTTTTGCAGGCGACACTTCACAACTCGGCGGCGCCATCCTCAATAACAGCGTGGCGACATTCTGCCAAGAAAATGATTCTGCTTTCAACAATCTCATTTCTGGATCAGGAATAATAAAAAAGCAAAATAAAGGGTCGTTTACCCTTTCAGGAAATAATCTCTATCGAGGAGATACACTCATTGAAGAAGGTTCTTTAATTCTCACAGGAGATACATCGAAACTTAAAGGAAACATCATCAATCATGGCATCTTGTCGTTCAACCAGTCAAAAAACTCCTCATTTGAAAATATGATTTCAGGTCCAGGAAGTGTCGAGAAATCAGGTGCTGGTGTCTTGACCTTAAATGAAAAAAACATCCATAACGGAACAACTTACGTCAATAATGGAACAATCAAAGCCGGCAAAGAAGGAAGCTTCTCTCCTTATTCTCCGGTGGTGATTGCTAATGAACCTAATGCTGTGTTGGATCTCAACGGCATAGACCAAACAATTGCTTCCCTATCCGGCGGGGGGAATGCTGGCGGCCAGGTTATCATCGGCGAAAAGACGTTGACGCTTGGAGACGCAGCAGACACAACCTTCCTAGGCGCTATTATCGGGAATGGATTTTTGAAAAAGCAGGGATCGGGAACCTTCCATCTTATAGGAGAAATTCCTTTTAAAGGAACAATCCATGTCTTAGAAGGAAACGTGATTTTGAATGGGAGTTCAAACGGTCATGCTATCGTTGACAATGGTGCTGCCTTCATAGGCAACGGTGTCATCAGGGGCAACCTGACCACCCTCAAAGGAAGTATTATAAGTCCTGGAAATAGCATCGGCACGATAGTTGTCGTCGGAGATTACACCAATCATGGAGGCAATTATGAATTGGAAATCAATAGCTCCGGAAGAAGCGATTTAATGAATGTAACAGGAACGGCAACTCTTAATGGAGGGAATGTCATCATTTCTTCTATTGACGGAGCTTATAGTTTAAACAAGCCATATACTATCCTGAGGGCTTCTAACATTTTAGGAACATATGATGGAGCTATGACTGAGGATATTTCTCAAGATCAGTCATTATTAAGACCGACGCTGAGCTATGACCCAGAACACACATACCTCACAATTGAAACTGCAATTCACCGTGCAGCGGAAACAAAAAACCAACGTGCTGTCGCATACCAATTAGATGGCATCACACATCCAAATGACCAACAAACGATTCTGCTAAATAAAATCGTTAACCTATCTATGGATGACGCCCGCTTGGCCCTCGATTCTCTTTCTGGCGAGCAACATACAGATGACACTCTAATGACAAGCTTAGTCAATCGGCAATTCATTAGACGCCTGTACGACCCTCTACGTCCGACAATTACGCAAGAACCTCGCGGTTGCGAAAACAATTTCAACGTATGGACAGAAGGTAGCGCAGGATATACTTCTGTGAATAACACTAAAAATGCAGCAGGCTTTAATGCTAATGGATACGAAATGACCGTAGGAGCAGAGGGAAGATTCCGCTCAGACTGGACTATTGGCGCTGCCGGCTCATATGAATATAATCAGTTCCGCTACAAAGAGGAAGGAAGAGGGAAAAGCAAAACATGGCTTATTGGCCTCTATGGCTTATACCGCCCCTATGGGTATTATGGACTCGTTGATTTAGCTTATGGCAACAGCGCAAATACGATGATCCGTCCTATTGTAACCGGTCCTTTTGAGTACGAAGTACACAGCACTCCTAAAATATCACAGTTTACTTTTTACGGTGAATTGGGAATAGACTGGAGCATTAAATGTTTCTTGATCCAGCCTTTTATCGGGATTGAAAGCGGTTCTTATTCGAGGCAACAGGTTGTTGAGAAGTCGACTATGGACCATGTTCAGGGTTGGGAGTTAGCTATTAATCAAAAGGATAAAACTAATGTTTATAGCCGCCTCGGAGTACATTTAACACCTAATGAACTTCCCTACTCTTTTTCCCTTAGCATTGACATTGCTTGGGTGCGACGTCTTACAGCAAATGATAACAACATCAACGCTCGATTTGTTGAATTTGGCAGCGACTTCGCGATCGAAGGGGTACCACTAGACAATAACGGATTTGACGGATCAATTACTCTTTCAACACGACTGTTCGATGTTTTAAGAATATACGTTGAAGGTTCCGGCGAAGTATGGAATCGCGCTAAAACATATAATGTTGTAGGAGGAATCGAACTTAACTGGTAAAAAGGTTGATAACGAATGTAATTCAAAATTTGGCGTTTCTAGCACGCCAAATTTTGAAACCTGACTTGCACCTTGGCTATGAGCGAGATGAAGTTGTGTTATTTTTTTTAATTTTTGTAGCTTTTTTCTGACATACTTGCATAAAGTAGGCGAAAAAAATAGCCACAAAAAAAATGGAAAAATCAACACTTTTCAGGTCGTCGTTGATAAGGTTCAAGTAGGGTTTGAATTACCGTCAGCATGTAAAAAAAGGAATTTAAGAACATGTCAAAATCTGAATGCTTTCTACTAAAAAAACATATCTTGCTG
>JBAWZJ010000240.1:0-3427 GCA_037143085.1 Parachlamydiaceae bacterium
CCGTCATATTACATACTTAAGAACCTTAATCAACCATCCTAAGTTTGATCAAGACGACGCGTTGAAAGTTTTTTTCAAACAGTACGAGTTTGCAAAGCTCTTTTGCGATCACATGATAGAATCTGTCAAATCAAGGCACTCGCTAGCGCAATATATTGAATCAAATAAAGAGGTCCTTGAGGCACTCCGTTCAGAGAATATAGAAATGCGATGCGCAGTGGAAAAAAAATTAAAAGACCGCTACCCAACAGCAAAAACCATTTACGAACTTCTTCTCAAAGCAAGAAGCATACTCGAGTAAACTTAAAAAACTTTCGTAAATTTACAAAAAAGTTTGCAAAGAATTCTGAGAAAACGTATCCAGTGGATATTACGCCAATTCCCATATATTTGGTTGGCATTTTACTGCAGGAACAAGGGTAATGCTGTCGATGAAACAAGATAAGATTAAAGGACGCTTTACAGTAGGTAATGACCGAGGTCTTCATACACGACCTTCAACTGAAATCGTTAAATGTGCAACATCGTTTAAGTCAGAGGTCCGCCTTGTTTATCAAAAAAATCAAGTAAATGCAAAATCAATTCTAGGCGTTCTCATGCTCGCTGCTGCAAAGGGTGCAAAAATTACAGTTGAAGCAACGGGAGAAGATGCGGAAGAGGCTGTCTCGTCACTTATATCGTTAGCCCAGAACAATTTCAATATTAAATATTAATCAGCACTGATAGAGACTGTTTTCTCAAACACTTCATGTGTACAATAAACAGGTGCGTTATTCATGATGGCTAGAGTGATGCAATCACTAGGTCTAGCATCAATTTCTACGATATATTGGATCCCATCGATATTCTGTTCCAAAAAGAGTCTCGCAAAATAAACAGTATCTTGCACATCGTTAATAACGACTTGTCGTATATTAACCTCATACCCTTTGACTATCGATCCAATCAAATCATGTGTCAGAGGACGTTGCTTTGTTGTTCCCGTCAAGTACATCTGAAGAATGCGTCCCACATGAGGTTCAGTATAAATAGCAAAACGTTTCTCGGCAGCACCCAAAACGATCATCGTGTATGTCCTTGTCTGCATGATCTTATCAAAGGAAAGTTGTATGAGCTCTCTGACCATAATAGTATATCCTCTATGCTAAAATCTTGGTTGTGCCATCACCATAACCAATGATGACGCGGCCTGCCATTCCTAAAAAGAAACCTGTTTCTAAAATTCCCGGAATATTTTTAAGGATCATCTGGTCCTTGAGTGGATCACACTGCCGGTTTTCAAAGGTAATATCAATAATGTAATTGGCGTTATCTGTTTTGTAAAGGCTTCCGTCGTTATTCAAGCGCAGCTTTCCTTGGTAACCCAACTGTTGAATCTTATGGAAAATGGCTCGGTGGGCAAAAGGAATAACTTCTAGAGGCAGTGGGCACCTTCCGAGGGTCTCCACGAGTTTTGTCTCATCTACAATAACAATCATCTCACGGCTTAAGCTGGCAATCACTTTCTCTCTTAATAATGCACCGCCGCCGCCCTTGATCATTCTCTTTTGCTTATCAATCTCATCGGCTCCATCAACGGTAAAATCGATAGATGTTATTTCGTTAGGATCTTCTACAATGATCCCTCCTGCACGGGCTCGTTGGGCTGAATCTTCCGATGTTGCTACTACACGGATTTTTAAGCCGGTAGAGCGACATCGATCAATCAAACTGTCGATAAAGAAAGCTGCTGTTGAGCCTGTTCCTAGCCCTACAATCATACCTTCTTGAATTAAGGCAGCCGCAGCTTTTCCTGCAGCTTGTTTGGCTATCTGTAGGTCGTGAGGCTTAATCATTTTTTTTTGCTGAAAATAGTTTTAATGCGACCTTCAACATGAGAGTTTTGCTTGACTTGTTCGCCCTCTTTCCCTTTTTTTTTAGGTTTGCTAAAATCATTTACTTGTCGCTTCTTTAAATTTTTCAACTCTTGTTGTTGTTTGGCAAATCGTTGTTTGATCAATAAACTCATCGCTGCAATAGAATCTTGATTGATTTTTTTGTCTATTGCTCGAAATTGCCTTAAAATCTTTTCCCTCGCCCTTTCGATGTGAGCGCTTTCTTTTGCTTGAGACTCCATAATACTCCTAACATTTGAGTCACGTTGGGTATATACCGAACGTAATTCAAAAGTTGCCATTTCTAGCTGCGCGAAAATCCCCGCGGATCAAAGATCGCAAGCCAACTTGCGATCTTCGATCTCCCGAGGGGAGGGCGCGCGCTAGAAATGGCAACTTTCGAATTATGTTCGGTATAACACAAATTAAATTTAATTTGCTCCTTCTGATTCACAACTGCTTTTAGTCCATTGACAGAAAATCACTTAAACATGAAAATGCCTCGTAAATTCGAATAAAAGGTCTGTATGTCAAACATTATCGATATCTTGCAAGAACGTGGATTTATTGAAGCAATGACATGTGATGAATTGCGCGAAATTGCTAATAAACCGTTTAAAGTATATTGTGGGTTTGATCCTACGGGTGACAGTTTGCATATAGGACACATGGTAGCATTGATGGGATTAGCTTGGTTTCAACGCTATGGACATACCCCAATTGCGATTGTAGGCGGTGCTACAGGAATGATTGGCGATCCTTCAGGAAAAAGTACTGAAAGACAGTTGTTAAACGAAGAGACAATAAATTCTAATCTTCAAGGAATTAAAAAAAATCTCGAGGCTCTCCTCGATTTTTCAAAAACGGATGCAATGCCGCAAATTTTGAATAACCTTGATTGGTTTAAACAATTCTCATTTATAGGATTCCTTCGCGATATTGGAAAATATTTTCGCGTCGGGCCGATGCTAGCAAAAGAATCCGTTAAACAAAGAATGGTATCCGAAGAGGGGATGAGCTTCACAGAATTTAGTTATCAACTTCTCCAAGGGTATGATTTCCTTCACTTATACGACCACTATGGTGTCACCGTCCAAATTGGCGGGAGCGACCAATGGGGAAACATCACTGCAGGAACAGAATTGATCCGAAAAGTGAGAGCAAAATCGACATATGGAATCACCTTCCCACTGCTCACACGTAGCGATGGACAGAAATTTGGTAAAACGGAAAAAGGTGCTGTATGGCTATCTCCGGAAAAATTTTCCCCTTATGAATTCTACCAATATTTTGTTAGAGTTCCTGATGCTGATGCGTTAAAATTAATGCGCTTACTAACATTCATCGATATGAAAGAGATCCATTCATATGAAGCGACGATGCAACAAGCTGATTACGTTCCAAATACAGTCCAAAAAAGGTTGGCAGAAGAGATCACAAAACTTGTTCATGGAGAAGTTGGTTTGGAAAAAGCTTTGAGAGTAACTCAAGGGGCGGCTCCAGGAGCTGAAACTGTCCTCAACGCTGAAATTCTTGAAGCTATCGCTCAGGAC
>JBAWZJ010000241.1:0-3423 GCA_037143085.1 Parachlamydiaceae bacterium
AGCAAAAAGAACGGTGGGCGTGGGCTGAAGAGGATGATTTTAAGGTGTTGGCTCCAAGTCATGTCAAACACGATGAGGCTATTCCTAATTATCCGGAGGCTGTCAACCAGATCACGAGGCTTGAGATCTTGCAAGTTCTTGCAATCGCTCATTATCCACTTGCCCAAAAGGCAATCAAAAATTTTCTAAAGGAAAGTAACTGGGGGATCAGTGGATTGGCCTCAGCGCTTCTTTTAACGGAGGGAGATGATGATGCTGTCGATCTCGTACAGGCATTGCTCAAAGATAATGATCAGAAGGTGAGAGTTCAGGCAGCGTTGATTTTGGCTTTGTGGGGGAAAGGGGACGATGTCGTCCAATTGCTTCAGGCGGCATATCCAACAGCGGACCGCGAACTCAAAGGTCAAATTTTAGAGGGGGTCGGCCGAGTTGGATCGGGAAGCTCTCTTCTATTCTTAGCTGATAGGTTGCAAGAACCTTATCAGACATTACGTATTATTTCTGCAGCAGCTCTTCTTGAATGTTTATATCATTAGGTTTTTATTTTAGATGTATTTAGTAGTGTGTAGGAGGTTTTAATGAATGTTACCGACGCAATATCATCATCAAGGTCAACGGACATTTATGGTTGTTCGAAGAGCAATCAGCATGTTTTTCGACAATAGCAATAGCGTATGGGGTAATTTACGTCCCGATTTTCGTTTACCTATTACAAAACGAAGGAAGAATAGCAGCCCCAAGGAATCTTAAAGAATGCGCAATTTCCGTTGTAAAGGTTGTTCTTCAAGTGACTGCCATGAACTTCGCGCAAAAAGATATGAATAAACGTCCCTTGGAAACAACAATAGGTTTGATGTCTCCAGCAATAATCTACAGTACTTTTCTCGCTCTCGATTTTTTAAAAAGACGCCGCCTGGCTGTATAGTTAACCTCAACAATCGTTGAGCTATGCAGAAACTTTAAGCGTTTCTAGAAGCTTCTTCCTTGTTACAGGACCGATACTCGTTAAAGTCTTATCGTTTGGTAAAGAACCGTAGGCTAAGATGAAGGCTTCGACGGTCGATGGACTGGTGAACATGATTTCATTGTAAAGGTCCAGCTTTGGAAGTTTATCCTGAATATTTGGGACCGTGTCATAAAATGGGCAGGCTGTGAACTTGATATTTTGGGCAGTCAGCCAATTGGAGATGAGAGGTCGTGATAAAGAAGAGCACGGCCAAAAAATATGTGCCCTTTCTAGGTTAAGAGATGATAGAGCATCAAGGATCCCTTCAGCAGTCTCTTCTTGTGCTATGACCGTTGCTGGAATGCCACATGTTTTCATTTTCATTGCCGTCTGTTTACCAACGGCAATCAAACATTTTTTTTCGACTGATTCCATATTAACATAGGTCATCAGTATCGACGCAGCATTTTTACTTGTGAAAATGATATGTGTGTAGTCATCCATCCCATTTAAGGCTTTAGAGATAGCAGGGTCTTCAGGTCGACGTGGAATTACCTTGATGATAGGAAAGTGGGTAAGGGACTGTGAAAAATTAATGTGTTCCGGTAAATCAATTCCAAGGTACAACATTTTATGTCTACAATCGATGCTAGCAAAAAGATCTTTCATCGCATCATCATCGGAACGAGCCATAACGGCTAGCTGGCCCTGCAATGGGGTTGTTGTTCCGGGAAGTTTTATCCTATTGAACCTAAAAACTGCAGTTGAAGACGGTAAGTTGACGCAATCTTTTGATTCATAACCGTTTGCAATAGTGGGCGCCTTCACCATTTGGGAATGATCGCTCACTAATGCAACTGTTTCTGAATCAAAATCTTGCATCACTTCACCGCCTTGAACTGCCGTTTTTAGGTTTAAGTGAGTTAATCCAAGTCGTATCAGTGCAGCCTCTGCGATCACGACCCCATGGGCAACGCCTTCTTCAAGTTTCTGCAACCGTTGTTGAATGGTTCCGCGGATGTCGATAAAAGAGGCATCCGGGATTAGTTCCTTAACAGCCTCCTCCCTTCTGATCGAGGATGTCGCTATGATTGGATTGTGCGGAAGGGTTTCTAAAGTGATATTTCCTTTTAAAACAAGAGCGTCCGAAGGATCAACCCCGCGAGTGATAGCAATGATCGAAAGCCCTGCAGGAAGAGGATAGGGGAGATCTTTTGCTGAGTGGATAGCGACACGGCATTCACCGGAAAGTAAAAGGGAGTCCACCTCTTTTGTGAAAAAATCTGTTTTATCCAAAGAGCGTAACGACGTTTTTTGGTCTTTATCTCCAATCGTTTCAACAAACGTGCACTCAAAATCGACGTTTGGAAAAAAATGTTGCAGTTCCTGTTTTACTTCTACAACTTGTGCTCTAGCCAGAGGAGAGCTACGCGATCCAACCGATATTTTCATGAGATTAAAATGTTTACAGCTTCGTCAACAACATCAACACCCCGAAGGTTGATTTTTTGACGCAATTCATCAGAGATCCCTTTGAGATTTCTTTTTGGCAACACACATTGCTTAAATCCCATATGGATCGCTTCTTTGATCCGGCTTTCTAATCGGGGGACGCTCCGCAGTTCTCCGCCAAGTCCAACCTCTCCGACGACAGTCGTTTCTGGATCGATTTGTTTGTTTCTTAACGATGAAGCTATAGCCACAAGGACTCCGAGGTCGATCGCCGGTTCTAAGACTCTCATGCCGCCGGCAATAGAGACAAAAACATCGCACCGGAATAGCTGGTAACGCATTCTCTTTTCTAATACAGCAAGCAACAAGGCTAGTCTATTTTGATCGATCCCCGTACACCGTCTAGAAGGTGTTGGAAAAACAGTCTCGGTGACAAGAGCTTGCGCCTCGATTAATATCGGGCGTGATCCCTCAATCGTAGGAATAATGACAGAACCAATAACTCCTTTCATTCTCTCTTCAAGAAAAATCTGGGAGGGGTTGCTGACTTCAACAAGCCCTTTAGACTGCATCTGGAAGATAGCGATTTCATCTGTTGGGCCAAACCTATTTTTGACCACACGGATCATCCGGTAATCGTGTTGTTTTTCCCCTTCAAAGTAAAGGACAGTATCTACCAAGTGTTCTAAAACTCGAGGCCCGGCGATCTCTCCCGATTTCGTGACGTGACCGATCAAAAAAGTGGAGATCCCTTGCCCTTTGGCGATATGCATGAACTCAGACGCTGCTTCTCTGACTTGTGAGACAGATCCAGGAGCAGAGGATATCTCGCTCTTATAAACAATCTGGATAGAGTCGACGACAATGGCGTCCGGTTTAACCTGTTCAATTTGCGCTTTGATATAGGCAAAATTTGTTTCGTTTAGCAAAAATAGAAGGTCGCTGTCAATCCCTAGCCGCTTGGCTCGCATGGTGGTCTGTTCGATCGATTCCTCGCCGCATACATAGAGGACGGTCAATCCTTG
>JBAWZJ010000242.1:0-3400 GCA_037143085.1 Parachlamydiaceae bacterium
GTGAAATCTTTGTGGGAATTTTGTATATAACTGCCGTTTAGATTCAAAGTTTTCGAGAGGAAAATCGTGTGAAAAATGAAGTTTGGTAAAAAAAGCTTAGAAAGTAAAAAGATAACGTATTGATGTTCAAGCTGTTATGTTTTATTTATCACTTAAGATCAAAGATTGTCAGGAAAAAATGTTGACGGAAAAAGGTGTCACGAGAATTGAGGTGTTTGTTCATAACTTTATAAAAGTAGACTCTTCAATCAATGAATGCACTGGAGTTCTGTACTTATATTTTTTGTTCTGACATAATCCGCATTCCAAGCCAGAAACCCGATGACAGTAAGCTTTGGATTACTTCCAGGTGTCCGTTGTCGATATTTCTGATTTTTGTTTTGTGTGAGGATTGAAGTGAGCAAGAATAAGACTAAAGTTGAACGTAGTTTCGGAACCCATGATGGGTCATTTCACGGAGATGAAGTGACAGCATGTGCTCTACTTTTGTTGTTTGGGATAATTGATAGAGATAAAATCGTTCGTACCCGCGATATCGACATCCTCTCTCGATGCGAATACGTGTGTGATGTTGGCGGTATTTATGATTCTAAGCAAAAGCTTTTCGACCACCATCAGCAGGGATATCAGGGGGGGTTGAGCAGTGCAGGGATGATATTGTTATACCTGTTTAATCAAGAGGTCATTACTGCTAAAGAGAGAGAGTTTTTCGATCATTCGATCATCATTGGAGTCGATGCCCACGACAATGGTAAAGAAATGCACAGTAAGGGGGTTTGTTCTTATTCGCATATTATTTCTAACTTCAACCCCATCAACCACGATGCTCCGCCGGAAGTGCAAAATGAATCTTTTTTTGAGGCTGTTGCCTTTGCATTCTCCCACTTGGACAGAATGTGGCGAAGATATCAATATACTCAATCGTGCCGCCAAATAGTTGCTGAAGTGATGGAAAAAGGGAAAGAGTGTTTGCTCTTTGATAAGGCAATACCCTGGATGGATATCTTTTTTGAAATGGATGGGATTAGTCATCCAGCTTATTTTGTTATTATGCCATCGGGTCAACACTGGAAACTGCGCGGTATCCCTCCATCTCCGGAAGAGAAAATGAAAGTGCGCGTTCCTTTACCTGACACGTGGGCCGGATTAAGCGAGAGCGATCTTCAGGCTGTGACAAACATTTCCGGCGCTATTTTTTGTCATAAGGGGAGATTTATCTCTGTCTGGGAGACCAAGGAAGATGCTTTAAAGGCTCTGAAACTTGTCTTAAATCGGGGGGATTGATGACTGCAGAAACGATTTTTGGCAAAATCATTAGAGGAGAACTGCCTGCCGATAAGGTTTTTGAAAATGAAAGAATCGTCGCTTTCAAAGACATCCATCCGGCGGCTCCTATTCACATCCTCATTGTTCCCAAGAAAGAGATCCCAGATATTCAATCTATTTCGGAGGAAGATCTCGGTCTCATCGGAGAAGTTGTCCTCGTAGCCCAGTCATTGGCAAGGCGTTTTGAAATTCAGGACGGATATCGACTACTTACGAATAATGGTGCGTCGGCAGGTCAGTCGGTATTTCATCTCCATTTTCATCTCATTGGAGGCCGCTCTCTTGGTCCTGTGGCATGATGGAAAAAAACTATAGGTTAGAGAGAGCAAAGGTTGGCTTGCTTGTCATAGACGTTCAGGAAAAGCTTTTTCCATATGTTGAAAATTCGTGTCTAGTCATGCAAGCGATGCAGAAAGCTATCCGAGGATTTCAAATCTTACACATCCCTATTTATGTTACAGAGCAATATCCCAAAGGGTTGGGAGACACCGTGGCAATCCTCAAAGGTGTTTTAGGTGAAGAGCAACGTTACCTGACAAAAACGGCATTTTCCTGTCTTGACGAGGAATCTGTAAAAAAAGAGTTGTTACATGAGTCTATTAGTCAGTGGGTTGTAATTGGAATAGAGGCTCACGTGTGCGTTCTACAGACGGTAAAAGATTTACTGATGAATGGCAAACAGGTGATTGTTCTGAATGATGCGATTAGCTCTCGCTCGATTTATGACTTTTCTACGGCAATTGCTGAACTACGTGACTGCGGGGCACGAATTAGTAGTACAGAGACAGTTTTATTTGAATTGATGCGGAATTCCAAGATGGCAGAATTTAAAGAGATCAGCCAACTAATCAAGTGATAAGAAGTTGTCAAACAATAGAATCCTTTATTTTATTGCTTGAAAACTCCTAAGGGGCTTTGTGTGGTATTTTTACCTTTATTTGTTCTCGCCGTAGGCGCCTATACAGGCGATATCTCTCAAGAGCAGATAGATCGACGTGTCAATGCGCATATCGTGATCGGTGATTATACATCTGCATGTTATGAAGCAGCCTTTGGTTTGCAGCAATATCCGCAATCCAAGATCGTTTGGCGTTCTTATCTTAGAGCGCTGGCAAAAGCAGGCGATGAAAAGGAGATGATGGCTCAATGGAAAGCGTTCATTGCCTTATACCCTGAAGAAAAAGAGGACCGAGAAATTCTTGAGTCCATGGCGTGGGCTGTCATTGATAAGGGATTCTCGTCATCCGCCCCCTTGATCCGCATCATCTCGATGCTTGGAGCTTTTTTCAGCCAGGATGCCAAAGGGGTTGCAATACTGAGAGAAGGGTTGCACGATAATAATTCGATGATTCGAACAGCAGCTGTCAAACTCTCATCTCATCTCTTCGATTCAACCTTGCAAGATGAGATGTTAAATTTATTGAAGACAGAAAAGGTTTGGAGGGTCCGTTTAGAGGTTATCCGTGCTATGGGGCAACTTCGCGTGATGGATTCTAAGAGGGACTTGCAGAAAATCATCAGTAACGACAGTTGTCATGCCGAAGAAAAGAGTGTTGCCATTCAGGCTTTGGTAGAGCTTTCAAAAAGGATAGATAAAAGGCAGTTGTCACAACTCGTTGCGAGTGACCGGGCGGGGATGAGAATGCTCGCTTGTGAATTTGTCACTCACTTTGAACAGGTAAAAGATGTTGATCTCCTTGTTCCACTCCTTACTGATTGCCACCCTTCCGTTCGGGCTAAAATCTTACAAACGCTCGGTCGTCTCCGGATTGAAACAATTGCTGGGCAATCTGTTTCTTTACTTGCTGAAAATGCCGTGTCAGATCCCGATCCTGTCGTCGCAGTCACTGCTGCTTGGGTGCTGACGATCAATGATCCGGAAAAAGGAATGTCTGTTTTTCAACAATTCTTGAATTCTCCTCTGAAAGAAACCCGTTATCTCGCAGCCGCAGCCCTTGCGGCAACAGGGAAGTATGGGCTTCGACTGACAAAAAAAATGTTTAAAGAGAGTGTCGACCCCTATGTTAAAATGAATCTTGCTCTCGGAATGATTGGTCAGCAGGTAGATATTCAG
>JBAWZJ010000243.1:0-3376 GCA_037143085.1 Parachlamydiaceae bacterium
CCAGACGTTCCGGTTTAAAAGTATTGATTTTCCCAAAAGATAATGCTCGTGATTATGATGAGCTTCCAGAGTATCTTAAAAAAGGGCTTACAATCCATTTTATCGAACATTATGACGAGGTTTTTCAAATTGCCTTTCCTCCAAAAGATACCGATTAGGAGTAGAGATGGAGTCGTGGTCCCAAGCTTATAAATGCAAATTGATTGATCCGGATAAGCTTAAGGCGTCGGTTGCAGAGATGCGTCTTAAGGGTAAGAAAATTGCTACGCTTAATGGATCGTTTGATCTGATGCATGCAGGACATTTGCAAATTATCTATGAAGCGTCGCAAGTAGCCGATGTGTTGATTGTTGCTCTGAATAGCGATGCTTCAATAAAGGCTTATAAAAGCGCCGACCGTCCAATTATTCCGTTAGAATACCGTCTACAGCTCATGGCGGCATTGGGTTTCGTCGACTACGTCACATGGTTTGAGGAGACCGACCCGATTCGTCTTTTAAGGGATATTAAGCCAGATGTACATGTCAATGGAGCGGAGTATGGAGACGAGTGTATAGAGGCTGCGACGGTACGAGAATACGGCGGAAAAATACATATCGTTCAACTGGTGCCAGGGTTGTCGACATCACAGATTTTAAAAAAAATTAGCTCGTTGACGAAATAAGGAAAATTTTATGCGTCTCGTTTATTCAGCCAAAGATGTTGCTAAAGGGCATAAGTTGTCCGCTTTCTTGTCGGGAAGAGGGATTGAAAATAAGTTTGATGTTTCGGTCGATTCAGATTGGGGAAATCATACATATAGCGATACTTTAGGGACTATTTGGGTTTATGATGAAGATAAGTATGAGGAGGCAATTTCGTGGATCAATGAATTTGATAAAAATTCAGAAGACCCTCAATTTGCAAAAGGTGCTGTAAAATCGGTATTACGTCCTCAGGTATTAGATGTTGGCGTTGGAGAAAAGGTTGGTAAGTTTAGTGCCGAGGGACATGCAAAAAGTGGATTTTCCGTTACGGCATTCAAATCTGAATCGTTGAGAAGGATCACCATTGGTTTTTTTGTTCTATGCTGTTTGATCTTTGCTATTGGTGAACTGACAGAGCCTTCCTATACAACCCTTCCTACAGGTTTGCCGCGCACACCTCTTGCCTCTCCCCCAATTAATAAACAACTTTATTACGACTATCCCCATGCTTTCGAGCTATTAGATAAGCTTGTAAGATTGTATGGCATAGAAAGTCTCCAAGCGCCGAAGGAGTTGCCTTCTGAAGGTGGATATATTTTTTCTGAGTTTAAAAAAACACCCTATTGGGAAGGTGGATACGACATTGTTGTTGAAAAATTACAAGGTAAAGAGATTTCTTATCCCCTACCAACAATGTTTGAGAAGATCCGAGATGGGGAAGTATGGCGTTTATTTACCCCTTGCCTACTCCATAATGACATCTTGCATCTGGTTTTTAATATGATTTGGCTGATTGTCCTTGGTAGGCAAATGGAACAGCGGTTGAGCGCTAGAAAGTATTTGTTGATTCTTCTTTTCATTGGAGTTGTTTCTAACACCTGTCAATATCTTGTTACCGGTTCTGCATTTCTTGGGTTTTCTGGTATTTTGTGCGGAATGCTCACGTTTATCTGGATGAGGCAGAAAGTTGCCCCATGGGAAGGATATCCATTGGAACGGTCGACATTTTTCTTCATGATGTATTTTATTCTCACGATGTTGTTGATCCAATGTGTTTCTTTTTACATGGAAATTGAACATAACATATCGATATCGCCAGGCATTGCCAATACAGCCCATTTTAGCGGGGCTATTGTTGGGGCTCTCTTAGGATGTCTGCCATTTTTTTCGTGGAAAACGAGTCAAATTTTAAAAGGAAAATAATGAGTGTTAGAGATATCATCATCTTAGGGTGTTCTAGCCAGCAACCCACCCGCTTTAGAAATCACGGGGCTTATCTTGTTCGTTGGAATGATGAAGGTCTTCTGTTTGATCCCGGCGAAGGGACGCAGAGACAGTTTATTTTTGCCAATATTGCTCCTCCTGTAATTTCTAGGATATTTGTATCTCATTTTCATGGAGACCACTGTTTGGGGCTAGGATCGATCCTTATGCGATTAAATCTCGATAAGGTGACACATCCTATCCATTGTTATTACCCCGCAAGCGGGAAGAAATATTTCGATCGACTTCGTTACGGCACTATTTATCATGAAATTATTAATGTTGTTGAGCATCCGGTGTCGGAAGCGGGTCTCGTTGAAGATGACGGAAAATTTCGTATTGAAGCGACATTTTTGGAGCATGGGGTCGATAATATTGGATGGCGCATTACTGAACCGGATGTGCGCAAGTTTGATGAGGCGGGGCTCCGATCTGAAGGGATAAGGGGACTTTTAGTTAGAGAATTGATAGAGAAAGGGTCCGTGGTCGTTAATGGAAAGAAAGTGGGTATTGAGGATGTCAGCTGGATTCGCCGTGGTGACAGCTTAGCTGTTGTCATTGATACCAGATATTGTCAAAATGCCATCGATATTGCTCGTGGAGCTAAGGTGTTGTTGTGTGAAAGTACATATCAAGAAGAACATAAAGAATTAGCACATAAACACAATCATTTAACAGCGAAAGAAGCGGCGACAATAGCTAAAGAGGCCGGTGTGCAGAAATTGATTTTGACTCATTTTTCTGCTCGCTACCAAAATCCAAAAGATTTTGAAAGAGAAGCTAAGGAAGTTTTCCCTAACGTTTTTATCGCTGAAGATTTTAAAAGTTTTCCATTTGAAAAATAATCTTTAAACCTATTGGGTAACTCAGGGTTCGTCACTTTTCGGGATTATTTTGGCCGCTTTTCGATTCAAATTACAGGGGCTATATACGGAAGTTGATGTTGCCCCTGCAATTTGAAGTCGAAAATTGGCTCAAAAGAACCCGGAAAGAGACAAAACCTGAGTTATCCAAGAGGTCTTTTGATGAAACAGCAGTTTTTAGAATATCTAAAGGTCGTTAAGAATGTTTCCGGTCATACAATCCGGAATTATGCCATTGATATTGCAGCATTGGAAAAGTTTGTTGAGGCTGATGGGCGAGTTATTGAACAGATCGACCGGAAAGTTATCCGTAACTTTTTAGCTCATTTAACCGCGTCTGGAATGGCGAAAAAAACGATAGTTAGGCGGCTGTCTGCCCTGCGTTCGTTTTTTAAATACGCCTTTGAAAATGGCATGGTCTCATCTAATCCTACTGAAACATTGGATACACCGAAGCTAGAGAAAAAAATTCCTGCATCATTAAACTATGAGCAGGTTGAGAAGTTATTTAATACACCCGATACGACGTCATATCTTGGGTTGCGGGACCGGACAATTATGGAG
>JBAWZJ010000244.1:0-3366 GCA_037143085.1 Parachlamydiaceae bacterium
ACGTAACGATGTCACTTTAATGGATACAAGTCGCCTTAAAGCTATCGCAACATCGGCAGTCTCAGCAGGTAAGAGCTTCATGAGTTGGATTGCGGGGAAAGGGACGAAGCCTATTGAAAGTGAAAGACAGTTCGTTGCGGATAAACGAAAAGCTGCTCGAGAGTTGTTTGCCAAAAGTGAGTTAGAGGATAAAAGAGGACGATACATCGAGCATAAGTTTCATTTGAATGGAAAAGAGACGGTTGTCCGCGAATACGAACCTCGAATTTTTAATTTTGTTTTTTCTGGTCAAGCAAAAGACCCCAAAAATATTGAAAATGCGAGAATAGATAATATTGTTCCTACATTAGATCTTTTTAAGAAATACATAGAAAAATCCGATGGTGATTTAAAAAAGTATATTCCTTTTTTGGGTGAGAAGAAAGCGTTGCAAGAAATATTGAAGTTCGATTTGGAACCGTTGAATCCGAAAGGAATAAAAGATAACGATTTGAGGATGGCGTTACGAGCTGTTCTTGTCTCAATGACGGGGAGGGATGAGAACGGTCACAATTATGATACTATGGACGATTGCGACTCCCAGTTTTTATTGATCCATCACTTAGCTGACATGGCTAAATCGCCCATTTCTGTAGAGTGTAAAAGTGGAAATGACCGTACAGCCACTGCAACAGCCTTGATTTGTGCCCAAAATGAGTATAAAGCCATTTACGGTAAAGTTTTCGATCCAGTGTCAAGTGTAAATTCAATGAAGTTTCGAATATTTTTCACTAAATATATTGAAGGCTTTGCCACTCCCAACCTCATCGCATCTAGAGGTGTAGGTAGTGATGGAAGAGTTGAAATCAAGACGGGAACAAGCCCGGTCTTTCTCAAAAATGCGATCACGGAACAGCTTCCGAAGCTTAATATTCAGGGATTGTCTAGGCATGATAGTATTGTTGATGATGAAGAAATAGATGTTTAGTCTGCATTTTATACCAAAATAAATTTTGTAGTGGCAATTTTCTCCTTTTCTCGTTAGAATTATGGCAGAGGATTGTTTATGGATAAAAAAATTGGACGTAACGACCCCTGTTCATGCGGTTCAGGGAAAAAGTACAAGAGCTGTTGTGCTTTAAAAGCAGTAAAAAAACAAAAAATAACAGCTAAATGGTTGAATGCCCCGCAGGGACCGAATCTGATGGAACGAACCTTTGGAAAGGCCATTGCGTCGGCAACAAGGGAATTTTCTCCGTTAAAAGATGAAACAAGCGTTCAACCTCTCGAAACAGAAGAGAATAACAAATGATTAATACTTACTCACTTTCTCAAGCAAAAGATAGTCGTGTGCTTCTGCTTACTCGTATTATTCTTGGCTCATGCCTCATTGCTTTATGCGCACAGATCCGCATTCCACTTCCATTCACTCCTGTACCAATCACACTGCAAACGCTTGCCGTTATGCTTGTTGGTGGTGCATTGGGAAGTAGAAATGGAGCTTTGAGCGTTCTTTTGTATCTTGCTGAGTCTATGCTAGGGCTTCCTGTTCTTTCAGGATTCCGTATCGACCCGCTCGCTCTCTTTAGTCCTGTCGGTGGGTATCTAGTTGGTTTTGTATTTCAAGCGTACCTTACTGGGTGGTTTGTCGAAAACCAATCGATCAAGAAAAGAATCTCACTCTTGCCTGGTGTTGCTTTAGCATCCGTTTTAGGTATGGGATGTGGCGCCCTCTGGCTTGCCCCTTTTGTTGGGTTTAACAACATCTTCATGATGGGGTTTCTCCCTTTTATTCCGGGGGAAATGCTTAAGATCTTCATCGCTCTAACAGTTTTTGTTCGGAATGGCTCTCGCACCTAGTGATACATATGATCTCGTCGTCATCGGCGGGGGGATCAATGGTGCGGCCATTGCACGCGATGCCGCTATGCGTGGTCTTTCTGTCATTTTACTCGAAAAAAATGACTTTGGATCGGGTGCTAGCACAAAGACATCGAAATTGGCTCATGGGGGCGTGCGCTATTTAGAGCAACTTCAGTTCGGCCTCGTTAAGGAGGCTTTGAAGGAGCGGGCGTTGCTGATGAAGAATGCTCCACACCTTGTCCATCTTCTTCCTTTTGTCTTTCCCGTCTATTCTAACGATGCTCGCCCACTCTGGCAGATACGTTTCGGGCTTTTTCTTTACGATCTTTTGAGTCATAGTAAGCTGTTTCCAAAGCATAAAAAATTAAGTCCTGAAGATATTGTGACCCAGTTTCCGGGAATTAAAACTTCCGGTTTGGTCGGGGGATGTCTTTATTATGATGCTCAGATGCGCGATAATAGAATCGTTATTGAAAATATCATTGCTGCAGAGCGACATGGGGTTCTCTGCCTTAATTATACAGAGGTGATTGAGTGTATTTCTCACAATGGACGTGTGGATGTTGTTAAATTTCGCTCTGGGGATAAGGTGGAATCCGTTGCTTGTCGCGCTGTTGTGAATGCCGCAGGAGCCTGGTCATCACAGATTCCCGGGATGGCATCTGGAACCAGTGGAGTATCGCCCTCAAAAGGCGTTCACCTCGTCATTGAAGGCTCCGTAGAAAAGGCTCTTCTTTTACACGCTCCACAAGATGGAAGAGTTTTTTTTGTACTGCCCTGGGATGGAAATACCCTGGTGGGGACAACTGATACATTTTATTCCGGTGATCCCGATAAGGTTAGTGTGGAAGATAGTGACATCGATTACTTATTGGATGCCATTAACGCTTGTTTTCCTAAGCGTAACATCACCCGTTCCTCAATAATTGCCTCATTTGCTGGATTGCGCCCTCTTGTTGCTCATGCGAAAGGGGAGAAGCCATCGGATGTTGTGCGAGATCATGAAATTCATACAACCCCGGAGGGAATCACAACAGTTCTTGGAGGGAAATTTACTACTCACCGCCACATGGCAGAAGAAGCTGTTGATGCCGTCATTAATAGTTTAGAAGAGCCGGGGAAGTATCTTCCGTGTTCCACTGAAGCAACGCCGTTACCGGGAGCAGCGACACCTGACGAGCTTGTTAAGATAAAAAAGCAGCTTAGAAGTGCTAATTTGAGTGATGCTGTCGTCGAGCATTTAGCGGGTACTTATGGAATTGCTAGCCTGGAAATTCTAAAAATCGTCAAGGCCGATCCGGCGGAAGGGAAGCAAATCTATGCAACACATCCCCATATTCTTGCAGAGATAACATATTCTATTAAAAATGAGCATGTTAGGACATTAGAAGATTGGCTTTATCGGCGTACATCGATCGCCTATACCTCTTGTAGGAGACTAAGTTCCTTAGAGAATATCTTAGAAAAGTTTGCCTGCGTATCCGGTTGTCACATAATTTAGGTTTCAGCCCAGATTTTTGGGTC
>JBAWZJ010000245.1:0-3331 GCA_037143085.1 Parachlamydiaceae bacterium
ATAGCGTTTTGAGCTGTGGATAGTTGGAATGGGCTAGCACAAATATTCCAATCACTTACTACATCTAGCACCCTTGGACAATCGAGAACGACCACATTATATTTAGCGGACAATCGATCAACGACTGGTTGAAGCAGTGTTGCCAGAAATATTTGGGTAGTGCGAGGATCTCTGGATTCCATGATTGCATCGACATCACGTTCCACATTATCCAGAAATTGGGCCGGGGTCATATTACAGTTTACATAATGCCTCACAGTGCGCACAAAAAAACCAATTTTGTATTTCATTTGGTTGGAACCCCCATCAGCCACTTTTTCGACAGGACGATTTATTTTTTGTTCCATGTCAGCAACTTTTCCTTGCGGTACCGACTCTGGTTGAAAATAACTTTTCACACAATTGCCTAAAGAGCACACAAAACTCCCAATATCGTATTTCTGTTGATTAGAGCCCTCATAAGCCACCTCGATAGGCTGATTTATTTTTTGAACCAAACTATCTATTTTTCCTTGCAATACAGGCTCAGGCTGCAGATAACGTTTCACAATCGGATGTAAACGATTGCGATAAGTTTGAAAATCGGGATGCGTATAAAAAGGGCTGTACTTATGGATGTATTTAAACCCTCTTAAGCATGTAAAATCATCTGCTGGGTAAGCTTTAAAACCGGAATAAAACTCTGACGGAAATAAGCATGTTGTGAACTGCCTTGCGCCTGGAAATGGTCGTTGCGTAATGACTTGAGGATCTCCGACTGGTTTAAAAAGAGCCTTAAATGTATTCCCCTCATAACCATAAGCTCCGTACATATTTATATATAATCTCAAATTTTCATCGCTTTTAATACAGTATATAAATTCTGCTACTTTCATTAAATTTGAAAACAATCCCGAGCAGTGATCCATAAATTCGACCACATCACGCTGATCCGTATCCGTAGATGAAGCCTGGACAGAACGACTTTGAGCAAAAATCATAACTAAAACCAATAACCATCGCATACTCATACCTCTTAAATATGTCATTAGAAATTTCGGTGTTCCATTAGCTTGACATCATCCGGAAGAATGCCGAAAGGAGCAAATCCTTTTGAAATCCCTGTGTGTAAGCAATATTCCCAAATAAACAATTCGGCAAATTAACCCCAATACCCAATCCGTTTTCAGCTCCATTAAAGTAGACAATCTCCTCAGGCAAATAGGAACTACAACCCAACATGATGTGGACATTAGAAAGAACCTCACAATCATATCAGAATGAGGAACAACCAAATGGATCGGCAGCAGGAAATTATCATAATTCTCAAATACAATTCAAGGAAAATTTTGTTCTTGGCTAGTTGAGGAATTAGATTCTCTTAATGGAAGACAACAACCACTCATTTTTTTTCGATCGACGCAATACAGTCAACAACTTAAATCCTACCTGCATATCTATTTCAGGCCTATTTATCATGAGTCAGACTGATTGTAACTGTGTTTATATTCCAATACTTTTGAAGGAAATCAACTTTTTGGTTTTTACCCTTTGAGAACCGAGGTTTCATTCCTAAGTTGTTTCATTAACTTTCCATGAAGAAGTCGACCTTGTTTGTTAACTTATCGATTTCTTGACAACGTTGATGGTTTTCATCTGCCAACGTGAGCGGGTTGTAAAAGGCTGTTAATGTCCTCTCAATATATACACGATCGAACAAACCTTCGCTTCCCTAGTGTTAACCGACGTTCTATTTACAACGGCAAGTTCTCTCAGTTATAATAGACCTCTTATCGGGAAGTATTGCTTATTATCTCCCATTTCGGCCCCCCTTAATCGTGTGGATGCCATTTATCTTCACAAAGAATCCATAATAATGCCCTAAAACAATAGTCGATTTTCTTAATGCCCTTTATTTCCCCTTGACTTTTCAAAAAAATTGTAAAACAATACCTAACTCGACTTCGCTTATTTTTACATAAATTCACCTCTAGATATAGCTTTAGCTTATTTTTCACAACCTAGACACAGAGAATTGGTATGAATTTCACATCACTACACTTCATAAAAATTTTGAAATCATCTCATTTACTCCCTACGCTTAATCCTTTTTTAACTACGCTGGTATTACTTCTTCTTTCTCACTTTTTCAAATCCTCTAAATGCATAGGAAAAGGCAATGGCAGAAAAAAACAGTCTTGACTTGCGGAGTTGGAAAATTCATAGGACACCATTTTGAAGAAACGAGCGCAGCATTAATGAAAACTTTAAATACCTAAAGTAAAAGAACACAGGAAACTCACAAAACATGGTTTATCATATCTTTTTTATAACGTTATTAACAATGCTTCCTATCTATGGAACTGATGCTCAAGAGACGGGTATCTCTAATCCATTGATCGAAAAAGTAAAAGAATACTGGAACAGGCAACCATGCAACATAAAACATGGCCGCTCTGAGTTTGGAAGTAAAGAATATTTTGACGAAGTGGAAAAACGCAAGTATTTTGTTGAACCGCATATTCCCCTTTTTGCAGAGTTCCAAAAATGGAAGGATAAAGATGTTTTAGAAATCGGCTGCGGAATAGGAACAGATTCCATTAATTTTGCTCGCGCTGGCGCAAAGCTGACTGTCATGGAATTGTCAGAAAAGAGCCTCGAAATCACAAAAAAAAGATTTGATGTTTATGGAATAGATGGAGTTTCCTTTATTTTGGCGGATGTTGAACACTTTTCCACTGTTTTGCAAAACAAGAAATTTGATTTAGTTTATTCATTTGGAGTGATTCATCATACACCAAATCCTTCACTAGCCATTCAAGAAATTGAAAAAGTTTTAAAACCTCATGGTGAATTAAGGATAATGTTATACTCCAAATATTCCACAAAAAATTTTATGATCAATTTAGGATTAGCTCAACCAGAAGCTCAAACAAAATGCCCCATTGCATTTACGTATACAAAACTGGAAATTTTAAATCTTTTATCTCATTTTGATGTCTACTATTGTGAAAAAGATCATATATTTCCTTATGTTATAGAAGATTACAAAGAACATGTTTACACAAAAAAATTTCCTTGGAACGTGATGCCAGATTCAATTTTTCACTTAATGGAAAAGTGGTTTGGATGGCACTATTTAATCAAAGCCACATATCGTGGTTCTGAGGAAATTGCTTCTTGATCATAAGACAGGGTGTTATTATAAAGTTGTTCTCAACTGAAACTCCTATACAAAACTTCACCCCGCTTCTTTCTTGCGAATCTTAGTAGCACCTCTTTAAGAGACAAAAACATCACTTTACCAATAAACCTTCAATAAATTTCCATCAGCAATGCTCGCTTTTACGAT
>JBAWZJ010000246.1:0-3327 GCA_037143085.1 Parachlamydiaceae bacterium
CCCTATATCAATGCCGCCCTAATTTCTGATGGATCCATGACCCTCAATGGAGGTTATGGCTCCCGTTTGCCTGATTGGATGACTGAGTCGATCAACAAAAACAAATGGAATGTGATCACTAATGGTGATAGCTATAAGATAAGACCTACAGACCCTCTACCAGGAATGCCGATAACTTCCAATCCAAATAATAACAATATTTCCAACAGTAATTGGTGAAAATTAGGATCTAACAATATTCCACCAATTCAAAATCAGAACTCATCGGGTAGTTTGAATACCGCAGCATGGAAAGCTGAAGTAAGACCGGAACACAAGCCGTTATGGAATACGGTTGCCGATCCTGTTGATATCATCACAGGTGCTTTTTATGTAGATGAGGTCGACCTGACATTGCCGGGGCCATTCCAACTAGAGGTGCGCCGCAATTACAATAACCAAAATCCGCTCCCTGGACTATTTGGTTGTGGTTGGAAATTGAGCCTTAATCCTGTTCTCATGGAAGAAGATAATAAACTCTACGCCTCGGAAAAGGATGGCACCGTCATCGTCTATACATTTGACTCTGCCTCTTCTCGCTGGATTGTCCTCCCCGATGAAAATCCAGAACTTAACAATTTTAATCAACAAGGGATTGGTAGCATTGCAAATCCATTCCATGCTTATATAGAAAAGAAAGATGGATATATTCTCCACAGCCCTGACGGCTCGACTCGAATATTTCAGGATTATCTACTCACGAAATGGACAGACCATTCTGGAAATTTTTTAACTTTCTCCTATAAAGAAAAACGTCTGACACAGATAGAAAGCTCGAACGACAGTTTTCTCGGATTTCACTATAACTACGAAGGAAAGATTTCTGAAGCTTACGCAAAAGATGGTCGAAGAGTTTACTACCGTTACAATTTCCTGGGAGACTTGGCAGCCGTTACATTGCCAAATGGCGCTATCATTTCATATGACTACGATCAAAATCACCAGATCATTAGAGAGTCAAAACCGCATGGACGTGTTTTAGAAAACCATTACAAAGATGGGAAAGTAGTCGAACAGTTATCTCCTGTGGGACCACAACAGAAAATGATGGTCAACGCCTCATTTTCGTATATCGATGGATTGACGACAGTTAAAGATGCTGCAGGCGGCTGCACAGAATACAGAATTTATCAGAAAAAGATCTACAAGGTCACCGATCCTGATGGAAACATCACTCTCCAATCGTGGTTCATTGATGACAACACCTACTACGATGCAGCTACGGCATCGATACAATCCTGGAATCAGTCTGGTGCTCATCCGCACAGCTTAAAATCTTCGACCGATAAACGTGGACTCACGACCAATTATTTGTACGATGCTAGAGGAAATCCGCAAGAGATTTCCCTTGCTGGAGAAGATCTCACTGGTAAAGGAGACTCCACTGTCACCAAACATTTCACATATAATGATCTTAACCTCTGTGTATTGGAGGAAACCCTCGATAATAAAACCTTCACAATTTTTGATCCAGTCCACCTATATCTTCCCAAAAGAATCGAAAAGTATTCTGGAGATATTTTGGTTTCTTTCATCGATAGGGAATACACGGATCGAGGACAAATATCCAAAGAAACTCACTCAGGAGCAGTAACTCTTTGGACATATGACCTGCGTGGATTTCCAGAATCAATGATCCAACAAACAGGAACCGATGATCCAGATGTCGTCACACGTTTTCACTACAGCGACCAAGGACAGTGCATCGATCTCATCACCACTGATGCTATCCAACATCACGAATATGACATCATGGGAAACAACTATTGTTCTACAATTTCGTTACCATCAGGAAAAATTATTTCTAAAACGTATGCGCGACATGATCTCAACAATGAAGTCATTTGGCGTCAGGGAGATGATATCAATGACACTCTACACCTCGATTACAATGCAGCAGGACTCCTCCAAGCCACTAGTCAGAGTCTAACGAAGGTGAATGGTTCCACAATCGAACCTGCTGGTGTAGCATACACTCTTTATGAATACGATGCTTGCGGCCGTATGATCGAAGAAGTTGACCCTCTAGGCAACTGCACGTACCGCGATTATGACGCTTTAGGACGAGTTTCTCGCGTGACCAAGGAGGGCGCAACGACAACGTTCTTATACGAGGCCGGAGGTCTCGTGGCTTCCGTTACATCTCAAAGCGGCGCAACGACAACTCGCACTTACACAACCAATGGACTTCCAGTCTCTGAAGTCTATCCCGATGGCACAAAGACTTCGTTCATCTATGATTTTTTTGGGCGTCCCGTCGAAGAAGTCAAAAATGATAACGTTCTAACAATTCGCTACGATGACGCTGCGCATCAAGTGATCCGCTCGCAAGGAGAACTCACCGAAGTCGAAACATTTGACTCTTGTGGCAACCTCATCTCTCGCGTAGATTCTGCCGGACATGAATGGAAAAAAACTTACGACGGGCTTAATCGTCTCAAAACAGAAATAATGCCTTTAGGCGATACAACAACCTGGAATTATCGCGGCGACACTATTACCTGCACCCTTCCAAGTGGCGAACAAATTGTCGAACGCTATGAAGTAGGCTCCTCTGTTGAAAGTCAAACTCTGGATTCACAAGGAACTCTCATTGCTTGCACTCGTTATGATAAGCGCCTAGATCAAGGAATGATTCAAGAAACTCGTGGCGACATAGTCACTACCACATGGAAGAATACTCTTGGACTACCTATTCGCATTCAACAGGGCAACCTAACGACGACTCATTACTATGATCCTGTAGGTAACTGCATAGCCACCGTAGATGGTAACGGTCATCTTACCCAACGAAAATTTGATGGGTTGGGACGTATCGAAAGAAAGACTCTCCCTGATGGGGCAATCATTGACTATAAATATGATGCAGATTCAAATCTCATTGCATTCCAAATGCCTGGCAACCTCACGTGGGTGGCCGATTATGATCTCATGGGCAGAAAGAGATTTGAAGAACTGCGGGCTCATGAAAAAATCTCCCAACATTGGGACTATCTCTACGAGAACGGACAGCTCAAACAAGCCAAAGATCCTTTAGATAGAACTCATACATACATTTACGATGCACATTCCAGAATCATCGCTGAAAATGTTGGACAATATGCACGTACCTATGAATATGATCCACGAGGACTTCTGACTTCTCTAAAGGAATCAGGAAATGATATTTCTCAAGTGGAACGAGTATACGACTCTGCTGGACGTCTTATTCAGGAAGAGATTACCCTCAATGGGGAAACTGTTCAGCGAACTCAGCAAAGCTGGACTCCATCCACTCGAATTCTGGAA
>JBAWZJ010000247.1:0-3322 GCA_037143085.1 Parachlamydiaceae bacterium
GGGGGCGGTTGGACTCGAACCAACGGAGACCGAAGTCGAGGGATTTACAGTCCCTCTGCCTATCATTCCCTATCCTTCCCAATCCTACTTTAAGTCATTAAGTGTTGCATATTTATACTCTATAGTGTATTCTCAGCGATTCCCGACTCCACCCGTCCTTTCATGATCGTTTGGTTGGACAGCGGTTGGACAAATCTTAGAGTAGGATCTTCTATGAAGTGGATTAAATCAAAATTTCAGGGAGTGCGATATCGAGAACATGCCACAAGAAAAAATGGCGTTGTACCGGACCGCTATTTCACTATTTTCTATAAGCTCGAAGGGAAGATGATCCAAGAAGCACTTGGCTGGGCAAGCGAATCTTGGGAGGAAGTCAAGAACGGCAAGAAAATTCCAATGAATTGGACAGAAAAGCGCGCAGCCGCAGCATTAGCGGAATTGCAAAAAAACCAAAGTCTCGGAACAGGACCGAGAACGCTCCGAGAAAAGCGAACAATGCAATCAAGAGCCGCTGCACTTCAAAAAGCTGAGAGCCTCACTTTATCAGAATTCTGGGAGCAAGATTATGTACACTCCCTCAAAGCACGTATGAAATCTTCATCATGGGAAAAGGAAGTTTCTCATTATGAAAACCGGATTAAACTATTGATGGGAGATAAGCCATTAAAGGACATTACCTCTACAGATGTTGAGCGTATGGTTGAAACAATGAAAGCAAAAAAGTTATCCAAACGTACGCAACAATATGCAATTGGTACAGTTTTCCGAATATGGAAACATGCTGCGAAACGTAAGTTCGTCAAAACAGGCGAAAATCCTGCTTCGGGTATTCTTGTTGGGAAAATAAACAATGAACGATTGCGTGTGCTCACTCCCAGTGAATTAAGTGATATTTTGAAATATTTATCTATTAATAATCAGGTGGCGCATGATATCACTCTTTTCTGTGCATTTACAGGCTGTCGCTTCTCTGAAGCCGCCAATCTCGCATGGGAATATATTAATTTTGAAGAAGAGACTGTGCTTTTCGCAGAAACGAAAAATGGAGACTCAAGGGAAAACGATTTAGACACAGATGTGATTGCGATGCTAAAACGAAGAATTCCAGGAAAGGTTGGAGAACATGTTTTTATAGGTAATAGAGGCTCAATTTTTACTGAACCTCCGTCAGCGTTTAGAGTTGCTGTCAAAAAATTAGGATTAAATGAAGGCAGAGGTTCTAGAGATAGAGCATCCTTCCACACCTTGCGTCATACCGCAGCAACCATAGCCGCAAGAAATGGTGCAACCGCTCAAGATTTAAAGCTTACATTTGGTTGGAGAACTCATATAACGGTTTTTCGCTATGTGAAAAGCCATAGAGATGATCGACGGCAGATGATGAAACAACTTGCGCGCTCACTAAAGGGGGAAAATGAAAAAATTGTAAAAATTGAAGAAACAGCTTAAAGCGAATCAATCATGGAAAAATCCAAATATCAACTGGTAAAAAATTTTATAACGCATCAATTCCAAAATCTACTTCAGATTCATTTGGAAGACCTTGTATTATCAAAGTTATTATATATTTTTTGGACTGGCGTTGAAGCGACAACAAAGGACGGAAAAACTTATGAAGTCTGTCCCATTGGTGATCATCTTAATTGGATGATTGAAATATTTTCTAAAAAAGAGAGTCCATATAAAAAAATTAAAGGAGACGAAAATCCATTTGTAAAATTGCGATTTACCGGAAAATCTTTAACGCATTTATTGCAACAGGCTAATCATGATTCAATAGCATGGGACGCAGCAAAAATCTTAGCAGCAATAATGCTAACTCAAGACAATAAATTACCGAAAGGACTGCAAGATTTTGTCACAAAGGCACTCCTCTCCGAAGGACCTGCACAAAAGCGGGGACAAAATCCAATTAAAAAACTTCATCGTGATAGCTGCATTGTCATGCTTGTCGCGGAATTTGAAAAAAATGGCTTCTTACCCGCAACTAAATGTTCTGCATTCAGCAGTACATTATCAATTTGTGACGCTGTTGTAGAGGCTTTCTCTGAACTAGGTATATCGCTTTCATATGAAGCTGTCAAATCTATTTGGGATAAACGAAAAAGCCTTAAACATATCCCTTCCTTTCGATTAGATTTTACTTCTGAAGGGAGCATCATTGTAGGATATTCGCCAATTCATACTTTAATCGACTTTTGAAAAGTATTTGGTCGATTTCATAAACACATTCAAATGATTAATATTTAATCACATAGCTACGCTGAAAATTAGCGCTATTTGCTCATCGTGAACTATTTCTTAGTTATAGGCAAAATTTGCATCAAACCATCCCCTGCTAGCTATAGGCTACATGGAGATAGTAAAAACAACATAAAGGTGCAATCCTATGCAGAATGATATTTATAGCGAAATGGCGGCACGCTGGCCGTCTTCGATTGTGGCTCGTGCAGAAATTAAAAATTTTACAGGTGGAGGGATGTCTCCTAAAACTTTGGCTAATGCCGATTCCGAAGGCACTGGACCGGAAGGGCGCTTCTATATGGGACGCCGGATTTGTTATCCAATATCTTCTCTCATTACATGGCTCCGCCAACATAGGAGGAAGTAGGTATGAAAGAAGAAAAAAGCCCCGGCGGCAACCAAGGGCTTAAAGACTTCGTGATTGATCATAATGGATCAGAAGAAACCAATCAACATTTACTTCAAGCTAACAAAGAGGAAGTCGCAACTTTCTTCAAGACACTTTATTGCAACACGACAGGAGGTTACATTTCACTCCGTGGATTCCATCTGAATGGAGGCTCTGCTTTTGACGCTGAGGGATACACCTTTGATGATCCTGAATTGTTGTCCGCTGCAGATCGTCTTGCAAATGAGGCCGCGTCCAGACCCGGCGTGGTTTTTTGTTCTCCTATAGCTACTTTTAATTGCCGTGACAAAGCCAGAACTCAGGATATTTTCAACGGAATAGCTTTGTCTGTTGATTTGGATGAAACCAATCCACACCATGCACGAGAGCTACTTGAAATTATTTTAGGACCTGCAACTCTTGTCGTGGCAAGCGGCGGCGAGTGGCAACACCCTGAGACGGGTAAATTCTCTCCTAAGCTTCATCTTCATTGGCGTTTGGTTAATCCAACAACAAACCTCGAGGAACACGAACACTTAAGCAACCTCAGAAAATTGGCTGCAAAAATTGTTAAAGGAGATCCGTCTGCAGGGCCTCTTGCACATCCAATGCGTTTACCTGGCAGTTGGCATACTAACCTCATTTCCCGTAAAAATTGTACCTAGGTTTTGCCCGACAGGGCAATGTTCA
>JBAWZJ010000248.1:0-3292 GCA_037143085.1 Parachlamydiaceae bacterium
ATATATTTCTTTACAATGGTTATGTTTTTTCTATCAAAAGTGGAGGAAGCCCTTGAGCAATAAATTTATTATTTTCCTTATCCAACAGCTCTCTACAAGCAAAAACAGCCGTCGTTGCCGATGACATATTAGGTATGACATGCCGTTTGACGGCTCCAATGACATCCTCCTCCGTCAAAGACAATACCTGGTTGCGAAACGCTTGTCTGACAGCTAATGTTTTACCTTCACGCATCCACCCGTAAGCGATATCGCCACGGCTTCCTGGAGCGACAGGCATATCTAACCCTTGTATCATCTCTAATTTTGCTTCTTCCAAATCTTGAGGATCAATGCCGTTATCAACAAGCTCCGATAATGATCGATCAAATGCCGCTAATGATGACAAAATATTTGGGTCTCGATAGGAATAAAAATAAAAATTCGCCGTCATCGGACTGTTGGAAGCTCCCCCTCCATAAGCTCCTCCTTGCTCACGCAAGCTGGTATGCAGAGAAAGATTTTCCAATAAAAAGGCTGCTATACTCAAGGCAGACGCATCGGGATGTGTGTAAGAAACAGTTTTTATCACTTTTCCCATAAATGCAACAGGTGATGAAATCACTCTACCTTGTGAGACAACGGGTTCTAAAGGATAATCCCCTTTCCAAGGAGTGTATGAGTTTGTTTGAAGATGTTGCAAACCATAAAATTTATGCTGTTTAATCTGGTCGTACATTTCCGCATCACAGGTGATGACAAGATGAGGTTTTCCAACACCCAACATTTTTTCCTTCAAGCGATTTAAACTATCAACAAGAGTATGTGCATGGAGATCAAAATTCTTAGCAATTTTTTCAATCTCTTTATAATATCTCAATCCGTACCAATGGTTTGCTATTTTAGAGGGAATATCCAATCCGCTTGCGGATAAATTAATTGCATACTTTAGAGCATTCTGATTGAGACCACCCTGTAAAGCTGAATACTGTTTCAATACTAACTCTTTCAGCCGCGGGATATCAGTAAAGTCAAGCTTGTGCGTCATCTCTCCCATTAGACTGAAAAGCTTTCCAGCTTTGCGGTAAAGAGCTTTTCCTCTCACATAAAGCGATGGAGAAAAACTTGTACTATCTGTCGCTTGAAGATTAAATGTCATCGAAGCGCCGATCCCGCCGGTGTTTGCTTGAATATAATCCAAATTTTCAACATAAGACCTTCCATCACAGCCAACCTGTGTCATAATCGTCGTCAGTAAACGTGCAATGGAGAGATCTTCTTCCTTTAATTCCGGAAGATCAAAAATCAAATCGGCATAGACTATCTCATTCGTAAAACAGTGATGGCTAAATATCGTGATATTATCGTGTGTTTCCCGGTGGAGTGAAAAATCTCGAGGAATGCGAGGAACATCTTCTAAGGTGAGTTTTGGGAGAATATCAACATTTTCCTCATCCTCTTGTCTCGTTTGGAAAGCCGCTAACTCAGCAGCTTTTGCGACAAGGGCATTTTTTTCCTTAAGCGTTAGCTTTTCCTTAATAGCATCAAGAACGGCTCTCTCTTCTGCAGCTTCTGCAGGTCCAAGTTCCTTCTTCGGAACCAAGACAACCCTGACAAAATGAGGATTATCGATCATGTATTTTTTGATCAAACTTCCAAAATAATGGGGATTTTCTAAATTCCGGCGGCGAATGTCATCAAACAAAGAATGCACTTTAAGACCATCTTCAGACTGTCCTCCATGCTGTTTTAATAGTGCTGAACGCATAAATAAAGACAAACCAAATGGGGCATGATCCCCTGTGATCTCACTTCGATGAAATTCAAGCTGATGGATCGCATTCTCTATCGATGATAAAGGAATCCCCTGTTCTATGATCTTATGAAGAGTTTCCTGAATCAAGGATTCTAAAACATCAGCGCTTGCCTCATTACACCCTTTCAGAGTAATCACTAATGGAACCTCAGAAATTTCACTGTCCATATAGCAGCTAGCCTGCTTGCATAAACCGGACTTCAGTAATGCCATCTTCAATGGAGAAGCATCGTTATCCATTAAAACAAGTTCCAAAATATTCAATGCCAAAATTTCGTCCTGATCGAGAATATGACATGTAAGCCATCCAAACGAAACAAGAGCTTGGTCATAAACTTCTTCCTCTTCAGAAATAGGATAATATTCGGTCACTCGACGAGGTTTAGAAAAACGAGGCTGCGAAGGGATAGGAGGCAGCGCAGGTAATGGGATCACATCACTGAGGACTTGTTTATTGATGAAATCTAAATGTTGCTCTAAAGGCATGTTGCCATAAAAGAAAAATAAACAACGGCTAGGATGGTAAAATTGTTGATGAAATTCACGGAGCTGCTCATATGTCAAAGATGGAATATTCTTTGGATCGCCTCCTGAGTTGATTCCATATGTCAAATCAGGAAATAACTCGCGGTTCATGACTTCATTCAGGCGCACACTCGAAGAACTCAAAGCCCCTTTCATTTCATTGAAAACAACACCTTTATATTCCAGTGGCGACGCTGAATTTGAGGGATCAGAAAATTCGAGTCGATGTCCTTCCTGCATAAAGCTCAATTCATTGAGATTTGGATGAAATACAGCGTCGATATACACGTCTAATAAATTATAAAAATCCTTAGGCACCTGAGTCGCTGCCGGATAACAAGTAAAATCGGCTCCTGTCAATGCGTTCATAAACGTATTTAAGCTACGCCGCTGCATAGAAAAAAAAGGATCTTTCGCAGGGAATTTCTTAGATCCACATAACACAGTGTGCTCTAGAATATGAGCCACTCCGTTAGATGTTGTTGGTGTTGTTTGAAATGAAAGACAAAACAGATTTTCGGGATCGTCATTGCCAATGTACATCACCTGCGCACCGGAAGATTCATGAACAAGCTCGACCAGATAACAACACAATTCCGGGATATCGACGATTCTGGTGACTCGAAATCCATGATATTCTTGTCCGACAGCATTAAAATAAGGCTTTTTTTTGTTCATTTTCATATCCTTCGGTTTAGCAGGGGAAATTCTACTATCGTAGAGTATAGGGGAATATTTGTATACTAAACGCCATTCAAAAATTGGCATTTCTAGCGCGCCAAAACTCCGGGGATCGAAGATTGCAAGTTGGTTCGTATTGATTAACACTGACCAACTTGCAATGTTCGATCCCCGGAGTTTTGGCCCAGCTAGAAATGCCAACTTCCAACAAGAACTCGACGCGATTTATTCAATCGCGGGAGCTTTCACGCTAGCCAAAATTTCTCATTTTGAGCTATGAGCAGTATATAC
>JBAWZJ010000249.1:0-3285 GCA_037143085.1 Parachlamydiaceae bacterium
CACCTTTATGGGAGCATTTGGTGGTGGTAGCGGCGGTGGCGGGGGAGACTCCGTATTCGAAAGCTTATTCGGCGGTATGGGCGGCGGCGGCGGTGGAACATCTTCGATGCATCGACAAGGCGCCAGCAAAAGAGTTAACATCAACGTAAGCTTTGAAGAAGCTGCACGCGGCGCGGATAAAGAACTGGCGATCACTAATTATGTTAGCTGCAAAGCATGTGCCGGAAAAGGAGCTGCTTCTTCACAAGGAATTAAGAAATGCTCTAGGTGTCGCGGCTCAGGACATGTTGTCGAACAACGTGGTTTTTTTAGTATGTCAATGGCATGCCCACAATGCCATGGTGAAGGACAAATGATCACCGACCCATGCAAAGAGTGCCGTGGCGAAGGTGTCGTCAAAGAGAAACAGCATGTAAAAGTACATATCCCTGCTGGCGTTGACAGTGGGATGCGTCTTAAAATGAGTGGCTACGGAGACGCAGGACAAGGTGGAGGCCCCGCAGGCGACCTCTATGTCTTCATCCAAGTAGAACCACATGAGATTTTCGAGAGAGAAGGGGATGATACCCTCCTCGACCTCCCTATCAGCTTCACCGAAGCAGCTCTTGGCTGCAAGAAAGAAGTGCCTTCGTTGTTTAATCATTCATGTCGATTGACAATTCCTGAAGGAACACAAAACGGCAAGATTTTCAGAGTAAAAGGAGAAGGGTTTCCTAATGTCCATGGACATGGCAAAGGAGACTTACTTGTTAAAATTTTTGTTGAAACACCGACAAAATTAAATGACCGCCAAAAAGAACTGCTTCACGAACTCAGCACATTGGAAAGTCCTGCCAACCTACCTAAGAGAAAAGGGTTCCTCGATAAAATTAAGGGCCTCTTCGCTTAATTCAGTCCCCGACGTAACGTCGGAATTCAGGAAGAAAACAATCTCCAACCTTCGACTCCTCGGCAATAGACTATGGACTATTGCCACGTCGAGGTCTAATCTCCGGTTAGTTCCACTTTTTTGATCGAATTTATATAATCTCAACAATAATCTGTTATAACTATCTGAAAATTTAAATTTGATTGTAAAAAAAATAAACCATAGAGACGCTTAATGATTCGTTGTTTTCTTTCTACCCTGGTATTGGCCTGCGTGTTGACCTTGATTGCTCCTGGTAGCACGTATGGATTTAGTTCGGAAAAATCAGAGAATGGAATCGAATCTTGTAAAGTCAAGCAAGTTACCTATATTGACGATGAATACGAGCCTGAAATGATTGTAGAGTTAGATAACAACCTACAACTTTTGAGTAAATGTTTGTGCGGTTTCTTCTATGCTGGGCAATCTGTAGATATATATAGGGACAATGATCAACTGCTTATTTTAATCACCTATGATCGAGCTAGTAATGTAACAGGAGAAATAGATTTTCATCGCGTTGGAAACCTCTCTCACTTTTATCAAGCTCTCTGAAAAAAATATTTAACATATTAAGGATTAGACTGATGAAACAAATGTTTTCTAAAACAATTATCTCATTAACACTCTTAACCACGTTTTCTGCTGAAGGAGTTGAAAATTCTATTATTCCTGTGATAGAAAATTTCGAATCTATTGAGAATTTACCCTCTACAAAGCTTACAAAAAATCAGTTAAGTGAAATTTCCGATGCCTTAGAAAAAAAAGCAGAAAAAATAAGACTTGTCACCTATAACATGCTTTTTAACCTTTATGATCATCATCTTGATGAAGAAAACCGATGGCCTAATAGATTGCCACGAATCGTAGAGCTGATCAATGAAATGAAACCTGATATTATCAATACTCAAGAACTTTATCCATCCCAAGTAGAGGACATCGTCAGCTTGATCGGAAAAGATTTTTCTTTTTTTCCAGGACAAAAAGATGATGATGGTGAAAGCTATGGAATTTTTTATCGCACAGACCGCTTTGAGCTTATATCAAGTCAAATTGACTATCCTCTCTCAATGGTGCAACTAAAAGACCTTAAAACCGATAAAATCATCCAGATTTGCAATACCCATATGCCTCTATCCAATATTGAAAAGCGAGAGTCTAATGCACATAAAATCGTTCAAATCACCGAATCTTTTGCAAAAGAAATGGCAGTAATTTTCACAGGAGATTTAAATACTTTTCCTGGAAGATTAGATTTGGAAAATCTTCCTTTTTATGACGGAGATTATATTCATCGCATTCTCTCCAAAGGGGCTTTGAAGAACTCCAAAGAGCAATCCTTACTGGGACACTTTGGACCTATCAGTACATTTACAAATAACCAGACCAGCGTCCAACCTTTTCAAGGAACAGGAACACCTGGTATTATTTTAGACCACATTTATGTTTCAGAAAAAGTTACCGTTTTGACACACGCCGTTGAACACGGAACTGTAGATGGACATTTCCCCTCGGATCACATGCCTGTACTGATCGATTTTTTGGTAAATTAGACATCTATTAGAAAAAAATTGCCTTACTGATCATTTCTTGCGGAGCGACACACATATCTAAAGAGATACCTTTCTCCGCAAGAATATCCCCTACAACCTTCATCGCCACCTCTGGAGAATTGCACTCACTTGAAAGATGAGCCAGATGAACATGCTTAAGACCAGGATGAGCGACCTGACTAAGGAGTCCTCCGCATGCTTCATTGGAAAGGTGACCACTTCGCCCTAAGACCCGCTGTTTATAAACCATGGGGCGAGGGCTCGCATGAACCATTGAAGGTTGGTGGTTAGCTTCAATATAGAGGTAATCACAGTCCCTCAGCTGATTTGCCACTAGTGAAGTGACAAACCCAAGGTCTGTACAAAATCCCATCTTCAGAGCACCAGTCTTCACTGTAAAAGCTACAGGATCGAGAGTGTCGTGCTGTATGCTGAATGGATGGATCTCCAAGTCGCCGAACTCAAAAGTCTCTCCCGTCGAAAAAATTTTAAACTTCGGACAATCGTGAAAGGTTGCCACAATCCCTTTTGCTGTCTCTGTATTAGCTAAAACAGGAATCCCCATACGGTAGGCCAAGACCTTTAATCCTTGGATATGATCTGAGTGTTCATGACTGATCAAAATAGCATCGATATCTGCTATATCAACATTGAGCTGTGCCAGCCGTTGGATCAACGCTTTTGCGCTCAAACCCGCATCTATCAAGATTTTTGTGTTTTCGGTACCCAAATAGATGCTGTTACCTTTTGACCCCGAAGCTAACGGGCAAAAACCTTTCATACTCTTATCTACTGCTTTAGAGGGAGTTTCCCCCTACTTAAATA
>JBAWZJ010000250.1:0-3283 GCA_037143085.1 Parachlamydiaceae bacterium
AGCTGATACGGTTCAAGCTGCTATTGAATGGTGTTTTTCTTCATCAAAGGCAAAGAAGTCTTTGGTTGATATGTGAACAACAGCTATCAATATCTGACCAGGATTTTCCAGATGTTGATTTATGCCAAGTGAAGAGAAAGTAAAAGAGATTAAATATCAATTGAAAGGTCAATTGGCAAAATTTGAAGAGTGGGCTAGTCGTTCCGATTGGAAGCGGTTTCACCGTCGTAATGAACATTACGACTGGTGGGCATTTCCTGTCGAAAAATCGAGTCTTGGCTATGGAGAAAAGTATGCTATTTCTCGTCAAGATGTTGCTCAACTTAAAAAAGATCCCGAATTTATGCGTCAGTATCGACGTGGTGTCATTTTAACGGTTCGAGCCTGGGGATGGGACTTGGAAAAGGGTGCATTCGACTCGAATGGGCAGCAATGGAGCGGTCCTGTTGTCCGCTTGGGGAAAATATCCGATTCTCTACATCTTTTAGGAGAAAAAAATCTGCATAAAAATTTAAAGTTTTTTTATAACAATCATCTTGATCAATTACAAGGGAAAGTGTCGTCATCCGATAGAGTCTGGCTAGATAAGACTTTTCGATGAATTTTTAAAGATCTTTTGCCACTCGAAAGCCGGTGTAAGCGTCGGTATAGTTCAGTGAAAGGCCCATTCGTTCACTCACTCTGACGCCATCGGCGAGGCTGTCGTAACATCCTCCTTTGACAACTTTGAGAGATCCTTGAGATGGCCCCTGAGGGTCGGCATCGCTCATATTAGTCGTATATGCCGGATCGAACCAATCTGCCGTCCATTCCCACACATTGCCGCTCATATCAAAAGCTCCATAAGGGCTTTTCGCTAGATGGGTCCGTTGTTGCTCTCTGTTGTTCTCGTCAGCAGGCAGATCATTCACTCCATTGTAAAAACCAACAGGGGTTGTCAATACACTGAAACGTTCTAGAGGGGTTGTCTTTTCTTTGTAGTTAGCAAAAGTTCTGTCTATCGTGTCTGAGCCAAATCCATAAAGATATTTTCTTAAAGGTTCCTCAGGTGTTTCTTTAGCCATGCCTGCTGCTTTTTCCCACTCGGCTTCGGTCGGTAGGCGACAATGATTATCTTTGCAGTATGCGACGGCGCCATCCCATGCGACATTGATGACTGGGTATGACTCCTTCCCTTTTACCGGAATGAATGTGTCTCCATCGAGAGTGATTTGACTGAACTTATCAGCATTGGAAGTTTTGAAAATAAGGTGACCTTCTGTGTCGATAACCTGTCCTTGCCTGTCTGCTTCTGAGATATATTTAATCGCTTCCTTTCTACTTGCTGCATTTAACCATGTTGCATATTGGGAGTTGGTGACTAGGTAGGTACCGATGGAAAATCCTTTCAGAGTGACAATCTTCTGGGACTGCTCGTTGCTGCCATCAGCAACCGCTCCGATGATAGCCTTGCCTGGGGCAACGTCAACCAGCGCAGGTGGATTAATGGTCTCAGACGCTGTTAAAGAAGCTGAAAGGAAAAAAATAGAGAAAAAAACTTTGTTAAACATAATTTGATTTATATCCAAACAGCGACTTTATTCCCAAGAAAATTGATCGATGACAGCACCTTCGGGTGTTAGTGCAGTGACCGTTTGCTTCTCCTGCTCCACGACGACAAAAAGGAAGTGTCGGGCTGATGCAACATGAGAGAGAAACCACTTCTGGTCGAGATGCCGCGGACGGCGCGGTTTGTCGACACCCCATCCCCCATCTCCAATATAGAGAACGCCGGTATTATCGATTCGCCCCCCTTTAATCTTATGGGTTCTCTTATAAGTGTGTTCGTGGTTTTCAAATGCTGCTGTGAGATGGTATGCATCGAATGAAGGGACCCAAAATTTACGGATCTGTGTAGGAATCTCTGCTTTGATATTGTGGACGGAAGGGTAAGCGGGAACATGATACAAGGCAAACTTGTGCGGCACAATTTCTCTGTCATGAAGTGTCCGCGCCAGCCATGCTGCCTGTTGCCCTCCTATCGAGTGGGTATGACCGCTGTCGAGGAGAAAGATACTCATGTAGTTGCCGAAGTCCAACACATTATACCCTTGCTCTCCGGGCATCGGAAAAAGTGCATAAAAAAATGGAGCTTCTTCCGGTGTCTGTCCAAAGCGTCCACTTGTGTCGTGGTTCCCAATAGCCGGAAGCATTGGGATAAGGCGGCCGTCTGGTGTCACCATATCGTTCTTCCACGCAACAAGCCATTCCAGCCATCGGTCAAATTTCTGTCCAACCCAGACATCAATCAATGGATGGGTCCAACGAGGGAGAAAGCCAAAGACTTTGTCTGCAGCATAAGCGATATCTCCTCCAACCAAAGCAAACAAAGGTGATGTCAGTGCTGCTTGTTTGTTCGTCTTATGTAACGTTTCTAACGAATCGTGGTACATGTCCCCGCCGGCAACAAAGCTGATGGGAGAGATCAGATGGATCGGCATCGTTTGGAACTTGTATGATACCGCATCAGATCCTGTGCGAAATTGATAAGTTGTCTCTGGCTTGAGGTTAGTGATTTCTGCCGAATGGAGCAGATAGGGTGTATTTTTAGGAAGTAACGAGTGAGTCCCTTGAATCGTGTGCCACTCTGTTTGTCCTTGTTCAACATAATCTATCGTGTCGTCAGTGCGGTCGGTTGTTGTCACCCATCGGACGACCATCGTGCTTTCAGGGCTTCGCGTCCATGTGAGGTAGAGGGCAACAGGGTCGTACTCTCCTCCGAAGGCGAAGCTTGAAGTGAAGGATAAAAACAGTAAGATCAGAACTCTTGATATCGAGGTGTAGGCGGGGAATTGAAAAAGAGACCGAGATGCAGCGATCCACGACGAGGTAATAGTCCATAGCCTATTGCCGAGGATTCGAGCGTTGCAAATTGGTCTCTTTCTCAATTTCGACGCCACGCCTGCGATGTCAGGAGTGCTGAAAATAGCATATCTTTTCAAGATGAAGTTTCACTCCGTTCGCTTGCAAGTGTCGCGAGTTTTTCCAACACGCGGTTGTTGCGCGCGACGAAGTCGTTGAGTGATGAAGGATCCATTTCTCGCTGTGATAAGAGAGATAGTTCGTACGATTGCTTGATCAAGTCTGTAGCAAGTTCTGAGTCTATCCGATCGATCTTTTGTATCGTTGCAATCAAAGGATTGTTTGTGTTCACAACGAAAGTGTGAGCTTTTAACAATTTCATCTTATTTGCCGCTTCTTTTGGATCCAGCTGCATCAGGTAATCGCGCATCCGACGTTGGCT
>JBAWZJ010000251.1:0-3264 GCA_037143085.1 Parachlamydiaceae bacterium
AAAATAACTAATGAAAACACATAAGAAATCTCCTACTCCAGACCTCCAAACGATTATTCCAATACTCATTGGAGTGTGGCGCCGTTTTAACAAACTCTCCGGCCCTGCCGATGCACTGCAAACAAGGGAATTCAGAGGGGTTGTCGCCGCTGTTAAAGCTCTGCAAGAAAAATCCCTTAACGGTCAAAGCTTGATTGGTCAAGATTATTTTAAAAATCAAGAGCTCGCTGGCGCTTACATGCTTTATGATTGGATTCTTCACTATCAGCAAGGTCTCTCTTTAATTGGCGAGCTTCCAGAACCTCCAAAACGTGTCCTCGATATCTGCAGCGGCGGCGCGCCGTTTGCTTTTGCCGCAATGCGCCATGGCGCCGAAGATGTCACAGCAACTGATCAAAACGGCACTATCTTGCAACTAGGCGCTGAGGTATCCGGTCGATATGGGCTGCCTCTTGCTGTAAGAAAATGGAACTGCCTCAACCAACGTATTCCTCTTGACGGACAATTTGACCTGATTATTCTAGGACACTGTCTAGGGGAATTGTTTCCCTCAACAGAAAAGGGGTGGGTCGAACGGCAACATGCCTTTGTTAAAAGCCTATTCAATAAACTGACTCCAACAGGCCATCTCTTGATCGTTGATAACTCTTTCATCGAAGCAAATCGCCGTGTCTTACAACTCCGTGATACTCTCGTCGCCGAAGGCGTTCCTGTACAATCTCCTTGTGTGTGGCGTGGAGAATGTCCTGCATTAAAAATGCAAAACAGCCCTTGCTATGCCCAAAGGGAATGTGAAAAACCGTACCTGATCAAAGAAATCCAACGCGCTGCTTCTATCAACCTCAGCTCACTAAAAATGACCTATATTATCTTCAGAAATCCCGTTGCCGGATGGCCTGATATTGGAGACAAACCTCTTTATAGAGTGATTAGCCCTCCAGTCGACACCTTCAAAGGGAAACGCTTCTATTTATGTGGTACCGACGGTAAAAAACAACTTGAATCACATTTGAGCGTCCACCCGATCGAATCGCGCGCTTTTGAATATCTGCGTCGCGGCGAACTCATTTCAATTACAAATGGACTGGAAAAACAAAACGCTATCGACATCATCGAGACGACAACTGTAAAAGTGCAAGCTGCGTGTGGAAAACCTATTCCTGAAATAAACCCAACAGGGTCGGAAGATTGAGATTTTGTCTATGCCAAAACCTCTGGATCCAACAATTGAAATTTGCCTATGAAAACAGATGTTACACTTGTACAATTGCGCAAAGCAATCCACCAACTGGAAAGCTTTGTTTCTTCTTCTAATGAAGACTCGTTATCATCTTCGGTATCCCGTACGGTCAAATTAGTACTATCCCTGTTTCAAGATGACTCAAAGCCAAAAGAAGATGTTTTTCATGCTGTTGAAATCATCTTAAGACAACGATTTTATATCCGACAACTTCAAGAAGGAACACCGGAAGAAAAAGAACTTGCGGCATCCTTCACCCGGGCTATCGTTGCTTACAACAATGCCCTCGATGAGAGAATCCACAACAAGGGAATAGAACGTTTTTTAAAGGACCCTCAAAAGAAAAAGCCTCCAAAAGTCACCTTACCTCAAGACACTACTATTCAACAGTGTTATCCCGAAAGAGCCTCTCACGATATCATCCGCAATACTTTTCTGAACGGCACAAAAGGAACGTCACCCATCGGTTTACCTCAAGAAATTACTGCTCTTTTCCGGATGAAGGTCATCAGCCTTCTAGAAGGCTCGGGTAAGGTTTCGCCCGAAGAAGCCCGTATCCATATCAAAGAGGCACCAACACCGGCATGCACAAAAATGGATAATTTCCAATGCCTGTTGACGCAAACCCTAAACCTTTTCCCCGGACAAGTTGTCACTGTTACGGGAGTCTCAGATATTGACCCTAGAACACACTCCATAAAAAAATTGTATCCAGAGACGTTTCGTCTTCATTTTGAATCCACTCAAACGGGATTCCCCCACCCATCTCAACGAGCTGGCTGGTCCCTCGCTTATGAATTGTTACCTAATAATCCTCAAAGGAGCGATCTCCTAGAAAAAACAGCGCCTCTATTTATTCGAAAAAACAATGCAGTTACGGATTTATTAGCACAAGGGCGCTTTTTAAAATCAGCAAAAGAATTGCTAGTCCAAAAGAAAAAATACTTTCAACAGCATAAAAATGAACTCATCTCTCTTCACAGGGAACTTGCTTTAACAATTACCGATGCAGCCCCTAAAAACCTGATACGCGAAGATGCTCATACAGTTATATCAAAATTCTATGAGACCTTAGACAATCACCCAACTCCATATGAATGGCTCTCAGGAACACACTACACATTAAAAGAACTCTGCATCACCAAGCCGTACCAGAAACTTCTAGAATCGATTATCAAGGGAAAATCAACAGCTTTTGGAAGCCCCAATGCCCATGATCGTTACAACCTAGCTAAAGACATCCTCGATCTTTCCCTTAATGAAATAAATTATGATGGGAGCTTCAACGAAAAAGTCAGAGCAGATTATGTAGCCTGCTTGGGATCAATCTTTGGCGATGCTTCCAAAAATATCATTCTTCAATATCTCTCAGAAGATCTCATTTTCTCTCCTCCACTCCTGACGCCTTTCGAGAAAAAAGTTCAAGCATCGGTATATCAACATCTTCATGATTTTCTACATGAACTCGAATCTCCCCCTGAAAACATCGGTGATTTGATGAAAAAAGAAATTTTACTAGATATCACTTTATTTAAGGAACAAAGTAAAATGCTCCCTATCCCCGAGGAGCTCGCTAGATATTTTGATCTCCGTTACGCAAGCCTTCAGACACTATATAGAGAATAGACCTCTTAAGATTCATGTTTCTCTTGCCGGATTCTTTTCTTCCAAGAGGATCTACTATTAAACTTGAAGTCAATTTGTGAGATATACTGCTCATAGCTCAACGCTTTGTCATAACAAATGCCGCATAGTCTCATCTCCATTTTTAATCTTGAACCATCTTCATTTGGCTTTTTTCTTCCAAGAGGATCGCTTACTAAATCATTTTTACCCAAATAGTAAGACTCTCAAAAATTACAAACCACATTTTTTTGAACTTAATTATTTATTGGAACCTGTAGAGTATTCTTTGAAATCAATGAACTAAGCGAACTGGTAGAAGGGGTCTTGCTATCTTCGCAAACCTCTTGGTTTCGAGATAAGCTAGTAAATGGTATTAGACAATTACCTAACATTAAATC
>JBAWZJ010000252.1:0-3212 GCA_037143085.1 Parachlamydiaceae bacterium
GTTAATTATAAAGAAGAATTTCCTGAATCCTTTTCTGAATTCGAAATAAAACCACTACACTTTGATTTTTGGGAAATCAGCGAAAGACAGCTGAAATCAGCCGGAGTACTCCCGCACCACATCCAAACGGCTCGTATAGACACATATTCGAACGAAGACTTCTTCTCCTTTCGGCGCTCAAAAACAACCGGAAGGCAAGCAACAATCTGCTCATTAAGGACTAAACTCTCATGAATTGTTGGAAATGTGGCGCCGAATTAACCTCTCCTTACCTAGGTAAAATGCCATTTCGCGCCTCCTGCGATGCTTGCGGATCATCTTTGCATTGCTGCAATAACTGTATCTACTACAAACCTGGATTACCAAATGACTGCCAAGTGCCAAATACCGAATATGTACGGGATAGGACGGCCAGCAATTTATGCGAAGATTTCAAAGTTGCAGGTAAAAAACCACAGAAAATGATTGACCCCAACGATATAGCAAAACGTCTCTTTAAAGATTAAATCTATTTATCCGAACTTCCCTGACGCTTTCCATCTACATAGTTTGCTTCAAAGGTCAAAACACTTTTTTCATCCCACTGTGAACAAAGACCATTCAGTTTTCCAAGCAGATAAAAAGATCGAGAGGCTAAAACTCCATTAGGATGAAAAGTCTTTTCTTCTCCCTCTTTCTCGTCTTCAATAAAAAAAGCCTGTTTCTTAATATTTCCATTGGAATAGTACTCGTAAGCCATGCCATTCTGGTTGTCGTGATGAAATTCAGCTGATATTTTGAGTCGTCCTTCATCTGTAAAAATCGAAGCGATCCCTTCCTTAAGCCCTTTTTTATAATAAGTACTCGTTAGCTTCGTTCCAGCCCGATTGTATTCAGCGATTTCACCATCAAATACACCATCAATATACATGGCTTCTAAAGCTTTAACACGACCAAAGAAGCTGTCCTCAGGATAATAGATTTGATGCAGCCCTTCCATTTTGTTATCTTTATAGTGATAAATAATTTCTTTTCCATCACCTGTTTGGACATAGTAACGTCCTTCCAAACCATTATCACCATAATACGCTTCTTCAAGAAGCTCTCCATTATTAGCCCAAAGAACTTTCTTTCCATGAAGCAAACCATCTTTGTAAGTCAATAATGCTTGAGCCTGACCATTAGGATAATAACTTTTCTGTTCTCCGTCTAACTTGCCATCTTGATACTGAACAAGACGAGCTATTTGCTGCGGATCGCCACATTCATAATAGGTCACATGGTTTCCCACAGGCATGCCACAAACATAATGAAACACTTCGTGCAACGACCCGCCTTCAAACCACGTGGTATACTCTCCATCAGGTTTCCCTAAAAGATAGCGAGCAACAGAAGCGGGCTTGCCATTTAAATGAAACGTCTCCTCCAATCCCTGAAGTTCTCCCTTAGCATAAGATGCTGAATACTTCAAAGTCCCATCAGAATACCATTCTGAATACTTTCCTTGAATTTCTCCATTTCTATAATCTGCACTTAAAATAAGAGTTCCATCTTCGTGCCATTCCTGATAGCGCCCTTCTAAAAGGTCTTTTTTATAAAACCCATCGCTAGCCTTCTCTCCACTAGCATGCCATTGCTGACTAGGTCCTTGCTTTAACCCTTGCTCGTAATAAACAGAAATTAGAGGTTTTCCATCACTGTACCACTCCTCATACCACCCTTGCTTCTGTTTGTTTTTATAAGTAACGCGAAGCTTCAGCTGGCCTGTAAGAAAAAATTCTTGCTGTAATCCTTCAAAATCACCTCGCACATAATTATAACGCTTACTAATCTTTCCATCAGAAAAGAACTCGACAAGCTCTCCATCATATGATCCATCAATAAGTTGATAAATAGCTCTTAGCGATCCACCGGAATAATACTCCTTAATTGGCTCTTTAAGGTTTCCTTGCCTGTCATAAATAGCTGTAGTCTTAAGAGCTCCATCTGTTGTAAATTTTTGGTGAACCCCGACAGGAACGCCATAGACATACTCCGCTGTTCTTTGCACCTTTCCATCGGGTAAATAAAAGGTTTCTAGCCCGTGCTTCTTACCAAGTATGTAATCGACACTGCTTCTCTTATTCCCATTTTCATCATAAAATACATGTGGACCAAACGCTTGCCCCTGCCTAAAATCCTGAGTCTCTGCAACGGTGCCATTCGGGTGGTAACGAGTCACTGCAAGACGCCCTCGATTTCCGTTCAGCAACCCTTTACTATAATAATACTCAGACTTGATTCTTCCATCAGAAGACCACTCGGTGATCAGATCGTCGATGAGATTCTCTCTATAATTTCCAAGAGCTATCCGCGTACCCTCTGAATCGAATTTTTCAAACACACCCGCAAGCTTGCCGTTCACATAAGAGCAACGTTTTGCCAACTCTCCATTCTGGTGGTACTCTTCCGAAGATCCTTCATATTTTCCATCTTTTATATTAAAAAAAGTCTTGAGAATACCGTTAGAATAATACGTTCTTTCAGAATCTTGTTGAATACCGTGATCGTAAAACGTAATTGATTCGACAGTCCCTTCAGAAGAGTACTCTACAAAAGGACCATGAAAAAGGTAGCCACCTTTTTCTCCTGGAATGACATCCATTTCACGATAAAGAATACCGTTAGAAGAATAAGTTATCCGTTTTGCTGGAACCTTATTTCCATTTATAACCTCATATAACAAAACTTCTTTTGGCGATTTATCAGGAAATATTTCTAAAACTTCCAGTTGCCAATTAGGTTGACGAACTTTTAATTTCGTAAATGTATCATCACAAAACAATGACATCTGAATTAAGAATAGAAAAAGAATAAACCGGGAAAAAGAACTAAACATTGTTATTTGGCTCCGGAACTAGTTCGAGAGCCTCTTCCTGCTGAGGAAGCTGAGAAGCTGTGATCGTACCTGTCAAAAATAAGCAGCCTAAAACAGCCAATGCTTTTGCTGCAGCATCATCATCGAAACATTTAGCCAACAAGCCTCCCCCTGTTTGCCCAATACCTTCCGCAAAACACCACACCAGCCCCATCAAAACAGCGCTGACCAACCCTTTTCTCTTAGGAAATAAACGTGTTCCCATCGCAATTCCAATAGGATTTACAATCGCAACACAAGCTCCGATGCAGAAAAGAAGGGCCAATAATGTATAATTTTCTAGAATAGGAAACAAAAGGAATGTATAAAATAATAC
>JBAWZJ010000253.1:0-3190 GCA_037143085.1 Parachlamydiaceae bacterium
TATTTTGTGTTAAGTTCTTACTTCTTGGCTTCAATATCTTTTTCTAACAATCCGTCATAAATAGTTTTACCGTCAATTTCAACCTTAAGAATTCCTTTTTGTGCTCCCGATTGTTTTTGTACTAATATACTGTATTTATCTGAAGTTATGGTTTGGGGTAAACGATATTTAACAATTACCTTAGCTACTCCTTCAGGATTTACTTTTAAAAACGCGAGCTCGCTTTTAGAGAGCGTCTCGGCTGCAAGATCCGAAAGATCTTTTTTAAAGGCAGCCAGGTGAGAGGAAAGAATGTCGGTTCTCTTCCATTCTATGACAAAAGCCTGCCCTTTTTCATCGGTTGGGGAAGCTCTGCCGTCCATGGGAGAATCTGTTTTTGCGTACGCCAGCCATTCCATTTTCGAGTTGTTCACCGGCCAGTCTCCTTTGGGAGTTTGGGTAATAAATTAAGCTGCTGATGGGGACAAATCGGCTTTTAATTCTGTTTCCATGTAGCAGCAAGGGTGGAAATGTCCAAGCGCAGGCTTTTTGGAGCTTTCTCTCCTAAAGCGATCAATGATTGACGTTCTGTTGGATCTGTTAACCCTTCACAAGTCAACGCTAGATATGTCGCAAGAGGGGCGTACTTCTCTAGGTCTATCTTTTGTAGCATTTTCAAGCATGTAGAGGCAACTTCTGGATCCATTCTGAACTCCATTAAGGCTACAGCAGCACGTTCTGTGTCGCCTGTAATGGGGGACCCTTGAAGAACTCTTAGCAGAAATTCTTTTGCCGGTTCTCCAATAGCTTTCAAGGCATCAAAGATGATGTCTTCATTAAAGAAATCCTCTTCTCCGATAGATTCAAATAGGGAGATAATGGCACGCTTGTCTTTAATGAGTCCCAAGCAATGCGCCGCGCGTGCTGGAGCGTCCCCATATCCGGGGAAGAGATCTTGATGAAACTCCTCGTTGCGCATGAGATCGATTAAGGCAGGGACAATGGCGCTTTTTTCAAAGGCGACAGCGTCTATTACTGCTTGGATTTCTTCTTCTTCCGAAAGGATGAGTTCGGCAATCAGACGGGGAATCTTTGATTTTTCATTTTTATTTTCACAGAGCTCTCGCAGATTGACGTATGCTTGGCGCGCATCCGCGATTTTTTCCGCTTCTGCACCCGAAAGCATCATCGGAGCAAGATCTCTACCCGTCGTTTCTTGGAGCTTTGCCAGCTCTTCCACTCTTTCGATATCGAAATCTTTGCTCACGCCATGACCGCCCTTTTTGTAGTAGTCGATCATGACCGTAAAATCGCCGCCGAAATGAGCATCGCGATGCATCAGGATGGCATTGTCTATAGAGTAGGCTATTGGTAGGTCTTCGAAATCATCTTCATTTTTCATGTTATTTACTCATTGTTCTTTCTAGAATAAGGTCTGCATTATAACTCGAGCGGACAAAAGGTCCGCAATACATATGGGAGATACCGATCGAGCGGCCGAAATCTTCAAAAAATTTAAACTCATAAGGGTGGACAAATGATTTAACTAGCAGCTTACGTCTGTTCGGTTGTAAGTATTGCCCGATGGTGACGATATCGCATCCAGCTTGAGAAAGGTCTTGAAGAGTCTCTTCGACTTCTTTTTTGGATTCACCAAGACCAAGCATTAGACCTGATTTTACAAGCATATTGGGAGATTTTCTTCGATTTTTCGCCTGATGCAGGATCGAAAGGGTTCTATCATATGTTGCCGTGTGGCGGACTCGAGGAGTCAGAGCTCGCACCGTTTCGATATTGTGGTTAAAAATTTCCGGCATAGCAGATAAAACGATATCTAAGGCCTCTTGATTTCCTGCAAAATCTGAGGTAAGAACCTCAATTGTCACACCATCGACTTGTTTGCGGATTTCTTTAATGATATTGCTGATGTGTGCTGCGCCGCCATCGGCAAGGTCATCGCGCGCTACCATTGTGATAACGACATGACGAAGGCCTAGTTTTTTTACCGAATCGGCAATCCGTTCAGGTTCATCATGCTCAACCGGTTTTGGAGACTTTGTAAAATCGATATCACAGAATCCGCAATTGCGGGTGCATTCTTTTCCCATGGCCAAGAATGTAGCAGTTTTTTTTGACCAACACTCCATCAGGTTGGGACAATTTGCTTCTTCACATACAGTATGAAGTCGGTTTTCCCCGATAATATGGCTTGTTTCCTTAAGGTTTGGTCCTTTAGGAAGTTTTCTGTGAAGCCACGAAGGAAAACGACCAATCCCAACAACACTTTCTGGAGAACTTTCTTCCGGGTTTTGTGGAAGGATATTAAGCTTGTTTTTAAGAGGAACTCCCGTTTCTGACATCTTAAACCCCGGAAGCTATCGCTTTTGTAGGTTTGGGCGGCCAGTGAAGAGGGGCTTCTGAGCCGATGAAGGCAGCTTCCATCCAGGCTTCGGCAATTGTTGGGTGGGCATGGACCGTTTCTGTAATACACTCAACAGTTAACTCGTTTGCTATCACGATCGCCATTTCTGCGATCATGCTAGAAGCCTCATGTCCGACAACCTGTGCACCAAGAACCTGACCTGTCGGCTTGTCAATGACGATTTGAGCAAAGCCATCTGTTTGCAAGGCAGCCTGGGACTTACCCAAAGCTTGGAAGGGAAAAGATCCTAAAGTTGCACGGTATCCCTTATCGAGAGCTTGATTCAAGGACAGCCCAACGGAAGCAATTTCCGGTTGGGTAAAGATTACAGAAGGGATTGCATTGTAATTCATCCTCATTGGATGTCCTGTTGCATTATTAGCTGCAACGAGCCCCTGGTGGGTGGCTACATGTGCTAACCACCATTTTGAGGCAATATCGCCGATTGCATAAATCCCTGGGACATTTGTTTCCATTCGATCGTTCACAGGAATCATACCGCTTTGATCTACGACGACACCCGCTTTCTCTAGTCCGATGTCAGAGGTGTTTAATTTTCGTCCAACCGCAACTAAAGCGATATCGGCAGAAAAACTTTTGCCGCCGGCTAATTTGACTTTGACCCCTTTTCCTGAAGTATCGATGCTTTCAACGACAACATTTGTTTCAAGATGGATCCCTTTCTTCTGGAAAGCTTTTGCCAGGGCATTGGAGACAGATTCCGATTCCATAGGGATAATTCTTGGCATCATCTCGATAATTGTCACATCGACGCCAAAAGTAGCATAG
>JBAWZJ010000254.1:0-3178 GCA_037143085.1 Parachlamydiaceae bacterium
CCCTCTTTTTTCTTTGTAAAAAATATATTTAGCCATTCCCAGCGGGAATGGCTGCCACACTTGTATCCCTTAAGAAATGCCGGTATAACTTTTGTATTATTAAACACCAAAACATCGCCAGGTCTTAGCAAATTAAGAAGATCTGAAAATTTTCGATCTTCAATTTGACCAACTTCATTGACATGCAACATCCGAGAACTTCCTCTGGGATTAGCGGGCTCTTGAGCTATAAGTATCTCAGGTAAATCAAAATCAAAATCATGCAGTTTCATAATGACAAGCACTCCAAAATAAGAGGTCGAATATAATGACACCGAGAGTTTTGAGTCAACAACTGCTTATTCAGAGTCATTCTTGTCACAAAAACTTGTTGAAAAAACACAATAATTTTATCGAAATTATTTTTTAGTTTATGTTATAATACTTCTAACAAATAAACAATACAAGGTTTGCAATCGATTATTCATTAAGAACTGTTGAGACTGGAAAAACGAGAGCGATGTTAGATATCTCACTACCCTTCAATCGTGCTACAACACCTTGCACCGAAGAAGAAGTCAGAGAAGCATCATCGAATGGGAGAGTTTTCTCGCTGAAAATTAGGGATGAACAATTACGTGACTGGGATGTTGCTGATCTCCAGTGGATTGAATCAAAGAATGATACATCACTTCCTGAGCGCGCGGTTTTGCTGCCTCAGGGATGGAGTGTCGGACCAGGACTTGAAAGAGAGGACAGAATAGAGCATGCATGCCACGGTATGTTTGCAGCTACAATTCGAGATGAAGATAATGTTCCTCGCGCGGAAACATGTGTATTCAATACTGCTAGTTCGACTTCGCTCTTTACTAAAGAAGAAGGGTTGCGACGGCGTAAAGAAGAGCAATCTCTGGTAGCTCGAAAACAAGAAATATTAGTTGCTAAAGCGGAAGCAATCAATCAAATTCTTCAATCAAGATCTGATATGTGGTCCATAGAATATCCCTTTGCTGTTTTTTATATTAAAAACATGGCTCCATATCGTGGGGGAGGATATGCGAGTGTACTTGAGCCTATACGACGCGCCTGTCATGGTTTTTTTCCAACAGCTGAAATAGCCGAAAAAGCTGCAAAATTTTTCGAAGAAAACGCAAGCAAAGTTGATACAATACTAATACGTAAAATCGATAGAATTTTTCCACATTTTATAGTTCAAAATGGTGACGATGTGCGAAATCCCGTTTACCTAAAAAATTTTCGTGTTGTTAATGGGTATACCGATAAGACCTGGTATGCTTACCCATTATATCGCTGGATTGAATTTGTCTCTGCTGCAGATTCTCATGATCACTCGGATGATACAAGTAAAACTTTTTGTGAGGTAGTCTCGGATATTGTGTCGCTTCGGTTCTTCCTTAAGTGAATTACTTAACGAAAAAATAGGGGCATTTTCGAAACTCGTTTTTCTTTTAGAAAACCTTTCCGAGTAATAAGCCTCTTGCATAATTCAGGGTTCGTCGATTTTCGAATTCTTTTGAGCCAATTTGCGACGAACCCTGAATTATGCAAGAGGTCTAATATTGAAATGACACTTAGTAGTAACTCTGCCGCTTATGACAAATCAAAATTTTGCTGTATACAACTTTTAATCAGACTCTAACTGGAAAAAACTTGTAAAAAACTTTGACAAAAATACTTAAAACAGGTACAATTTGTGTCCTATGATAAACCTTATTTTTGATTACTTAACAAAGATAGATAGCTTTTTTTGGGGCTATATTGCTTTTGTATTAATTGTTGTTTTAGGTTGTAGTCTTACTGTTCAATCTCGTTTCTTCCAAATTCGCGCTTTACCATCAATTTTCAAAACATTCTTTCATTTTCTAACTAAACCTTCATGCGAAGCTAGAGGCGTGCATCCCCTAAAAGCTTTTTTTGCTTCTGTCGGCGGCATGATCGGCATTGGAAATGTTGTTGGTATTGTTACAGCTATTCAAATAGGCGGACCAGGCGCGCTTTTTTGGGTGTGGATTGCAGCCCTTATTGGTGCGATAATTAAATATTCCGAGATCTTTCTTGGACTTAAGCACCGCGTTGTGAATGACCGTGGTGGTTATGATGGCGGACCAATGTATTTTCTTCGTTCTGCATTTAATAACCGCTGGGTTCCTATTTTCATCTCATTTTTCCTCTGTATCTATGGTGTTGAGATTTATCAGTTCGCTGTTGTCACAGAAAGTTTATCAACGAATTTTGAGTTAAATCGTTACGCAGTCATGGGTTCGTTACTTATCCTCATCTTGTACGCTAGTGCTGGTGGAGTGCCTCGTATTGGAAAGATTTGCAGCTGGATAATGCCTATTTTCATGACTCTTTATATCTCTATGAGTTTATGGGTTATCTTTCAAGAGGTAGCGATATTACCGGAAGTCATCAAAAGTGTATTTGTCTCCGCATTTTCCGGTCATGCTGCTGTAGGTGGTTTTGTTGGAAGCAGTGCTCTTTTGGCTATTCAACATGGCATAGCGCGTGCTGCTTATTCTGCTGATATTGGCATTGGCTATGACTCTATCATACAAAGTGAATCAAATACTGTTTATCCTGAAAGACAAGCACGATTGGCCGTCCTAGGCGTTTGCATTGACAATCTGGTTTGCACCATGAGTATTTTAGTCGTTCTTTTATCCGGAATCTGGAAATCGGTAGAGCATATCGATGGATCTCAGCTTGTGCAAACAGCGCTTAGTCAATACTTCCCTTTTATGCATATTTTTATGCCTCTTTTCCTGTTAATTGTTGGCTATACAACCATGATTGCGTATTTCTGCGTCGGAATTAAGTGTGCGCGATTTCTTTATCCAAAGCATGGAGCGCGGTTATATATGGTCTATGGAGTCATGGCCTTGGTCTTTTTCTCTTTCTTTGACCAAACACAAGCGCTCCTCGTTATGTCTGTTGCTGGAGCTTGCCTGCTGATTACAAACTTGTTAGGGATCTTTTTCTTAAGAAATCAGATTGTTTTCGTAAGCGAACACATTCCCGTTAATAACAAAACAGAAGAAGCTACTGTTTCTTCGTGAAACTATCCAAACGTTAACGTTGAATATATACTGCTCATAGCTCAAAATGAGAATTTTGGCTGCTTCAAAGCCCCGGGATTGAAAAATCGCGGGAGCTTTCAAGCTAGCCAAAATTTCTC
>JBAWZJ010000255.1:0-3171 GCA_037143085.1 Parachlamydiaceae bacterium
TTACGAAATCAAAATTTAATCTGCTCGAGAAAAATGATCAGCGGGAACCGCTGACCTAACATATAAAAATGGAATGGAAAAAACCGCGGACGATTTGTTAATCCAACTAGGGGTTAAAAAATCAACGACAGAAGAGGAGGAGCAGTCTCCTCCTCCCATTTTAGAATTTGATTTTCAATTTAAGACTCATCGTTTGCCTTCTACTGCCATTGAGGATACCCGTCGAAGAAAATATAATGAGAAATTTTTCGGCTCTCACCAAGAAATGAGCCTAGAAATTCTTAGGAGATTGGAAATAGTAGCATTTTGAGGCTCATCACCCAAATCGTGATTCAAAAGTTGGCATTTCAGTTGAGCTAAAGCCTCAGGATCGATCTCGCGTGATTTAGGGGGCAAGTCGGATTTCAACCAAAACGCCACTCTGTTTGCGTAAGATGAGTTAGCAAGTGAACGCCAAATCCTGTGGGCCCTTTTTCATTCCACGATGCACCTGAGAGATCGATATGTGCCCATGGTATTTTTTGTGAAAATTTCTTTAGAAACTCGGCGCAAGCTCCATTCTCTCCACATCCGTCGATCCCGCTGTTTTGCATATCAGCAATCTCCGACTCTATCTGTTTGGCAAAATAGGGCCCCATAGGTAATGGCCATAGTCTCTCGCCAGAAGAAGCTGAAGCCATGAGAAGAGTTTTTTCCAAAGCTTTGTTTTCAGTGTAAAGTCCTGCACATTCCGTTCCAAGCGAGGCAAAAATTTCTTTTGTTAACGTCCCAAGATCGATAAGGGCGGAAGGGGAGAATGTGTCTATGGCGTACGTCATGCAGTCGGCAAGAAGAAGCCTTCCTTCTGCATCGGTGTCTACAATTTCGACCGTCTGCCCCGATAGGGTTGTAATCACATCTCCAGGTCTGCTCGCTCCTCCATCGGGCATATTCTCGAGAAAGCCAAGAACTCCGATAACAGGTTCGGGGGACTGGATCAGAGCTAGAGTTTTCATCACACCGGCGATGACGCCGGCTGCTGATTTATCCATCTTCATTGGGCGCTGATGTAAGGGGGATTTCAGACAGATGCCTCCGGAGTCAAAAGAGACCCCTTTACCAACGAGGGCTAGTGGAGGAGTTTGTTTCCTTCCCTTCCATGAGAGGATAGCCACTGCAGGAGGGTTAATACTTCCCTGACCTGCAGCGAGGAGAGCACCCATTCCTATTGTTTTCAAATCCTTTGCAGACAATATTTTTACATCAATCCCAAGAGGAATGAGCTCTTTAAGTTTATCGGCAAGTTTCACCGGAGAAAAGAGGTTTGGAGGCAGCGAAGCCAACTGGCGTGCGTAAGCAATCCCTTCAGCTATCGCTTGAACAGAGAGGACAGCTTCCGGATGATTTGTAATCACAACAATTTCCTCTTCCTTTGCTTTGGAGACGTTTGTTTTAAAATTTTCAAAACGAAAATCTTTAACCAAAGTTGAAAGAAGGGACTGTAATCCCTCTTTTTCATTCGTCCTTAAATCAAGAACAGTCGCGCCTTGCGGCACAATTTTGTTAGATTTTTGCAATTTGATTCTCATAAAACCTTTTTGAGATAAAACTTATTCCTAAAATTACACAAACAAGAATAGCAATCATCCCAAATCCTTCCTGAAAGGCAAAATGAGAGCTTGCTTCTTCACTGGCCATTTGTTGGCTCAATACCCCACTTAAGAGGTTAGCTAAAGAGAATCCCAATGTGACGATGGCCATTGTAAACCCTCGTTCATTTTTAGGAGACACTTTAGCACTCTCGGCATATATTGTCGGCCCAATAAAGAGCTCTCCAATCGAAATTGCTGCGATACTCGCAACAGCATAAGCTAAAGGAGTGTTTTCTAGTCCTGCAGCATAGTAAAGGAGAATAAACGCGCCTGTCAAAAAGAGCAAACTCATTTGAATTTTTGACAAAGGGCTCATGACCCCTCGTGCAACAAAGGCTCCCGCTAGAAGAATCGTCAATGGATTTAATACTGAAAGAGTTGAGGCTGGGATCTCTCCAAACCATGTGACTCGATCTACATGCCGTTCAGCAAAAACAACAAGGGATGACCCGAGTAATTCTTCACATGCATAGAAAAGCACTAAGAAAAGAACCATCCCTGCAAGTTTCCTCAATCCGGCATTGTTCATCACTTTTCTGTACATTAGCAAAAGAGTTCCCGCTACAAGAAAGGTCGCAAATGGAGCAAATGACTGCGCTGCATAAAGAGCTCCGGCAACAGACGGCGCTGCAATGATGATGTACGCAATCCCGCATAACGATTTTTTCCACGAGAGTTCTTTGATCACATTCCCTTTTAACAGCAATGCGATGTTTCCCAACAGCATCCCAAAAGCTGCTGCTCCAAACCCATAGTGCCATCCGTATGTTTCACCCAAAATACCGCAGACAAGTGTTGCTAAAAGTCCGCCGATATTGATCGTTGCATAGAAAAGGGTAAAGCCTCTATCTCTCCGACTATCTTCTTCTTCATAAAGATTGCCGATAGCAGCCGGAATATTCACTCGAAAAAGATTAGTTCCGGCGACAATGAGTCCTAAACTCAAAAAGAAAAGGGGTAAAACTCCTTCCGAAAATCCTAAAAGGAGGTGGCCACAAAAAATGGCCCATCCTCCAATGGTGATAGCTCCTTTGAGACTTAGATATTTGTCTGCTAAAATTCCACCCAAAACACCACCTAATTCTACGAGTGTGATGTAAAGAGCGTAGGTTGCGTATGCTTCGCTATCGGAAAGCCTGAGCTCCTTAACCATAAACAGGACTAATAAGGCGCGCATTCCGTAGTAACTGAAGCATTCCCACATGGAAGCAAAATTTAAAAGATAAAATCCTTTGGGTTGATTTTTCATATATTGCCTTCCTTTTCAAAAATTGAGGGACAAAGTATCGGTAAAGATTCTGCCACCAGAGGTTCTGCAGTACCTTTCAAAGAAAGAGACTCGGCTTTTAGTATCTGCTCAAGTTCACTCCTTTGCTCTTCCATACTGGAGCAAAAAACGTGATCAATTTCGAAAACATTATCGATCTGCTTTTTTCGAAACTGTTCCAATCTTTTCCGATCTTCATCAATATCAGGACGTATTACATGGTTATCACACCCAGGGAATTGAAAGTTTTCATAAGAGGAATCGGTTAAAACA
>JBAWZJ010000256.1:0-3164 GCA_037143085.1 Parachlamydiaceae bacterium
AAAAAAAAGAAGAAGCACCCATTCCAGCAGAAAAGCTCGAAGAGTTTATGCAAACAAAAGCAAATCTCGAGAAAAAAATAGCAGAACTTCACGGGCAAATAATCCGAGTAAATACCCAACTTATATCAAAGGATTTATCTGAAAGACATTGCATAAAGACAATGGACTGGCTGGAAAAACAAGCCTCAAACCTAGAAGCAACAGCAATGACAGCTTCGCAAAGATTAGCCGAAAAAATGCAGGAAACAGCATTCCAAACCCAGCAAATCATGTATAGAGACATGCATATTCACAGTTTAGCGGGGCATCTCGGCGTCACAGTAGGACAAATACTCCCGCATCAACAACATGAAATTCACGCCCTTAATCAACATCTTCAATCGGCACACGGAACAATCCAAGATCAAGCAGAAGAAATACACAAGCTAAGACAACAGCTCCAAGAAACAACACAACCTGTAAGAGCATCCCACTCCAAGATCGAACAGATACACGAAGCTCTCCCTACCAGACGCTTTTCAACAAGCTTCGAAAGACTTACTGTCAATATGGCAGAAGTGACATCAAGAGACCTCACCCCCTTCGATGAAATCTGCGAATCATTCGGACGATCCCCATCAGATTTCGGCGGGACAGTCTATTGCAAAATGATTTATTCGCTGCTCAACGATTACTGCAATTTCGAAAAAGATACCTACACACCAAACGCCAAACAGATCCCTCTGATTCCAGTAGAAATCAGGTCCCGGATTCAATCAACAACAATATCAAGGGAAAGCACTCGAAGAGAGCCCTACACAACCCTTGCAGACCAAACCTCCATTTTTCACGCCGCAGTTGCAACTCCGATTCTTCACTTTGATTTTTTCAAAATACTCTGCCGATTTTTCGCCAACGTCATGCAAGTCAAAGACGGTACTGGAAAAACCGTTTGGGATAGCCTTATGGAAGAACTGGTCATACGACCCGATAAATTTGACGATCTCGTCAAATTCATCGACTTTTACTTCAGAAGCGCCTGCGATTCAGATATCATACTGATGCTAAAATCCTTACTACAGCCGCTGGATAGAAGCATTTTATGCCATAACCATCAAACAGAAATAGAAAATGCAAAAAAAGATCCGGAATTGAGAGCTCGTCTCCGCACTGTAAAATCGTATAATTTATTTAATACATTAGTCTTCAGAAATCCATCCATATCCGCATATATCAGAATCTTAGAAAATCCAAATTTACTCTTAGAAGCTACCACAGACACCCCCATTGACATAGACCGACTTGCACAACTATTAGGAAAACTGGAAGATTTCGCCTCAAAAACTCCCCACGGAGGCAAAGTTCCAAGACTAAGAGAAACCCTTAAATACGACCCTGCATTTTCCCTTAGTATGTACAGAATCTCCGAGCACAGCAACAGCTATACAACCATACAAAGCGCTATGAGAGATGCAAGAAGAGGTGGCATGGTTTCCAGAGAAGAACGATCTCCTTCTCCAAGAAGACGCATGCCCGCCAAACAACAAAAAGACGAGGTTCGTTATGAGAGGCAAGGGAAGGACAGACGAAATACCCAAGATGTTGCAGTTCACGAGGCTGGCATATCAACGATACTTCCGATAAGCCCGATGCCGCAGGAGAGGAATTTCGCTCGGCCAACCCTAACCCGGCGTCATGAACAGCAACACGACCCTGTTCATAACGAAGGACGAGAGGTAGACAGCCGACATGCCAGAGATAGCGTAATTCGAGAGGTTGGCATCTCAGCGACACTTCCAAGAAGCCAGCCACAGCAAAAAGCGAGTTTCGCTCAGCCAACCCCAGCCCAGCATTATGAACAGCAAGAACAACAAACCAAACGTTTCATAGATATTGTCCGTACATTCGAATATCTAAAAAACCCTGAAGATCCACAAATAAAAAAGCGCTTACCCTTCGAAGAAATATGTCAAATCATTACAGCTCGGGGCACAGAGCTCCAGCCGCAAAAACTTTGTCAAATAGCCTACTCGTTAATAAGTGACTACTGTCACTTAAAAGATGATGGAACATATACAACAGATGCAACCTTAATCCCACCATTCCCCGAAGAACTACAACGTTATGCAGTCGCAGCCTTCATGGAAGGGGATGTCCACAATCTCCCCCTCGCAAGAAAAACAACCTTTTTTCACGTCGCAGCGGCTGCATACAACAATGACTTCGTTGTATTTAAAATGCTTTGCCGATTTTTCCCAAATGTGATGGAACTAAGAGACCAAGAAGGGATAACCGTCTGGCAACAACTCTTAAGAGTTCCTAGAATGGCGCGAGCAAAGCAAGACTCTATCACCTCATTTTTAGGTCACTACATTGGAAATGCTTGCAATAGCAATGTCTCATTGTTGCTCGAATCATTTTTACAACCAGCTCCGAGAATCACACAATCACTCAATCGAAGCGCAATATTAAAACATGCTAATACAGATCGAGGGTTATCTCAACAACTTGAGGCTGAAACAGCTCGAGAAATTTTCTATGCTATGCTGCTAAATCCAGCCTATTCAAACACACTATGCGAACGAGTTCTCGCCAACCTAGGCTTACTGGAAGACATCGTTCAAACAAAAAGAGTCGACTCCCGCTATCTAGAACTGCTCATCGGCAGAATAGATCAATTCCAACGATATAGTCGCAAAAGAATAACCCCCAACTATCCGACAATCGCAGAGCAATGGGAACGAATAAAACGATCTACAATATTAGGAAATGGCTCTCGTATTGATGTAGGGATATGTGCTAGCATCTTTAGTGAGGAAGAAGAAAGATACAAGTTAAGTTCTCAAGCCAATTTTCAACAGAAAAGACCTAGAGAATAATAATAGACCTCTTGCATAATTCAGGGTTCGCCGAGAATCCTAAATTATGCAAGAGGTCTAATCCTAAAAACGGCAGTCGAGGCCCAACTAGTACGTTGTTAAGGTAGAATTTACTGTTTTTTCTAGCGTGAAAGCTCCCGCGGTTCGAAGGTCGAAAATGGGTTAGTATGAGGCAATACAACCCCATTTTCGACCTTCGAACCCCGGGGCTTTGACGCAGCCAAATCAGACAATTTAAGTGAAACAGTGTACTAGCACGTTGCGCCTTTGCGTTGAATCTGGACACATGTTAATATACTGCTCATA
>JBAWZJ010000257.1:0-3139 GCA_037143085.1 Parachlamydiaceae bacterium
GAAATAACCTTTGTTTTGGATTGGTTTCATATTTCCATGAAATTTACAAACATAGTGTAACGTCTCACTCTAATCTACATCCTTCGTCCCTCGCTAATTGACGTGAGACGAAAGTGCAGCTTCTTCACCATAAATACCCTGTAGTTAACCCTGTTTAAGTATGGCAATCGCCTCTTTCATAATGTCATCGGGCAGATGATTGATTTTTTTATCAGTCGCCAAACGCAACGCGGTTACCAATATGCGATGGACTTGTCGTGGGATCCCTTTTGACGAGAGTCGCAGAAGTTCCACGCCAGAATCAGATAATAAATTGTGTGCGCACCCCACTTGATTCAACCCATGCGAGAGAAACTGTTTAAAAGCATCTCGATCCATAATGGGCTTGAGCTCATAGCGCGCTTGAATACGAGACGCCAATGCCGCATTTGCCGGCCTGTCGATTTCACGTGCAAGCGCTGGGTGACCAGCTAACCAGACCGTCATGTAGTCTTTGGAATCGAAGACAAAATTGAGAAAGGAGGGGAAGTCCCGAAAAAAGTCATAAGGAAGATTTTGTGCTTCATCAATGATAAGTACTGGCAGGATGTTTTTTTGAGTGATGAGGTGTGTGACATGATTCTTAATGTCACGCCATAACTGAGACCGCCGATAGGATGGGGTCAAACCAAACAGGACCGCCACTTGGCGGTAAAAATCTAATCGACCAAAATCGGTTTCAGCAATGTAATACACGCTGTGCTGGTGTGGATTTAAATTTCGCGTGATTTGGCGAAGTGCTGCCGTTTTTCCAATGCCTGGTTCGGCTGTTAAAAGGCCTATTCCCGGTGATTGCAGTAACCAGGAAAATTGCCGACTGAGTCCATCAATTTGCCCGTTATCCCACAGCTGCTCTATCTCTTTCCCAAGCGGGGCTTGGGTTAATCCAAAAAATGATTGGTACATTATTTTTCCTCCGTAACCACTTCTTCCATAGTTATATCGCAGCTATCGACAAAATTTCGATAGGCATCTTCAACAGCATATTCATCCTGTTTGCGTGTGAAATTGTCTTCGTCAGTATTTGGTCGCTGGCGTTTGCGATGAAGGTTTGCAGTTAAATCCAACGGCACAGCGGGGCCTAAGTTCTCACCTGATTTGGATTCCACACGCAGTGCTGTTTTTGTATGAGAATTAACGATAAGTTCTACTTTATAGCCAACGAGCGCATGATTAACTTCAAACGACATCCCCTCCCAGCTGACTGTTGCATTCTTGCGAACCGTGCGTTCATAACGATGGTAAAATAGCTCATCAATACGGTGCGCCATCTGAGGCTGCAAGGGCCTGACGTGCATTAGATCATCACGCCAACGCTCAAGCGGTGTTTTTTTATCATCCAGTCCACCATGTGGACGCGTATGATAAACTTGCTCAACCCATGCCCACAGTCGAGCATTAAGATCACCAAGGTCGGTGATTCGGCTCATGTCGATTTCTTCCAGAAATTGCTCGCGAAAGGTACGATGGTATCGTTCAAGTTTCCCCTTCGATTGCGGTTCATAAGCTCTGCTGTAGATCAGCCTGATTTCAAGACGTGCGCAGATGGTTTGTAACGATCCTGAGCGATAAGCGGGTCCATTATCAATGATGATTTTATACGGTAACCCACGCTTCAACAGTGCCTGCTTCAATACGCCCTCAATGTCCAGTGCTGTTTCGCCAAAGCAAAAGGCGCTGTGTGCGATGAGGCGTGACGCATCATCCATCAATGACACTAAGTAGGTTTTTCTGAGCCCGTCTGGCGTTTGAATGGTCGGGCCATGAAGCACATCACCTTGCCAGATATCCCCGGCATGTTCGGCCACGAAGGAACGTCGCTCAATTGTATGAACATCCCCAAGAATGCGCTTGGATGCTTGCTGCTGCTGTAAAAATCGATGAGCGCTTGCGCGCGAGATTGTCTTTTTAGAAACAAGTCCTTTACGTTCAATCAAATCAATCAACATATTAATCGAGCGTGAAGGGTTGTCTTTTTTATACGCCAACAACGCTTCTTGAACGCTAGGTGGTAACTGTGTTTTACCTTTATCAAGGCGCGTGTTGGGATTAAGTGCATCGATCCCGCCACGCTTCCAGAGTGAGTACCACCGCGCAATAGTATCTTCGCTCAAATGCGTGCGTTTAGATCCTGGAATATCATACCTAAGTGATGCCAGCTCTCGAATAATAGTCGTTGCTTCACCACGTTTAAGACCTGAACGGCTTGCCAGCGGACCAAGCACCGATAGGCGAAACAAAGCCACCGGCTGTATGGGTTTACTCATTTTCATCTCCTTTGTTTTATGAAGATATCAGTAAACCAGTAATCCGTACCTTGAAATATGGGCAAACTGTGTGGGGGGTATGGCCTGCCTATATAATACGCATCTCGCGGTCGACCCGGTTAATCATTCATGGGATAAAAACTCCGGCAACATGGCACAGGCGCATAGCGGCTCCCAAGGTGATTTTTTCAAGACAGGCTTGCCAGAACTCAGCAAGCCCACAAGTCCTGCCAAGCTCAGTAAAACTGACGCACAAGGTATCTTTGTGCAAGATAAATTGCTTTTTGAAACGGGCCATCCAGCGACTGATGGTGTGGTGTGAAGGGATAATTTCTTTTGCTATCGCATAGGCTGATTTACCCAGCATGGATAACACAAGAGCGTATTGTTGTATCTCCCAGAGATACCAGCGGCGAGGCGGAATACATTCTGGTAATGCCGAGGTGGTTCTTCCGCATGCCGCGCAATAATATCGCTGGATAAAAACCAGGCTCCGTGCACCAGACGACGCACTATCGCGTTCAGCTTTACGTTGGTATTTAGCATGGCGCCTTGGGTGCGCTTTGCCGCAATACACACACTTGGGTGGACGATTCTGTTCGGGCTTCTGATCTATTTCATATTGATACTGGCATAACGATAAAATTCTTGGCAAAATATGCAGCATGACTGATCTCTTTTTTATTAAATGTAAGAAATCTAATACTACAAGTTGGTCAGTCACCTATCAAAATTAAATTTTTGTCTCAGGATTTTTGGGAGTACTACAAAAGTCGGGGGCTAAAATATCGCGGGATAAAAGTTCGGGTTTGGTTCTATATTTCTTGAGACGT
>JBAWZJ010000258.1:0-3126 GCA_037143085.1 Parachlamydiaceae bacterium
CTGACATTAGTGTCAATTATTTTATGGCTACAGGTTTAGGGACACACTCTAGTACCCCGACCAATGATTTGCTTGAATTCGATCATTGATTTGACTGGTCGCATCAAAACAATATTGCGAACATTTCGGGCATCTACACCAGTGGTCAATTTATGGGATGTCGTCAAAATGGTGGGGATTGTTTTCTCATTATCTCGAAACGTTTCTAAAAATTGATCACCTCTTCCCCCATCATCCGCGGTTACGCGTACACAATAATTAGGATCTTTGCTCGATTTCATCTGATTGATTAAATCACGAACTTCAAGAGCGTGCTGTTGGTTGCGGCAAAAGACAATTGTTTTTTCTCGTTGATTAATCTCATTCATCATGAGCTTCACACGATATTTTTCACGAGCTTTGATTTTTATCGTTTTATTAAACTCATCTTCTCCATAGCGCTTGCCCTGCTCTATCTCTCCCTCTAACAATAGATCGTCGGTGGTGTATACATATTCATCCAGTGTAGTTGAAAATTGCTTCACTTTAAATGGTGTTAAGAAGCCATCGTTGATTCCTTCTTTGAGAGAATAGATATATACAGGCTCGCCAAAATAGGCATACGTATCAACATTGCCCTTTCTTTTTGGAGTCGCTGTTAAGCCTAATTGCACCGCTGGAGAAAAGTATTCCAAAATTCCACGCCAAGTACTTTCGTCATTGGCACCTCCGCGATGACATTCATCTACTACGATAAAATCGAAAAAATCTGGTGGGTATTCACCGAAGTAGAATGAATCGTCTTTGCCACTCATAAAAGTCTGAAAAATGGTAAAGAAAACACTCGCATTTTTGGGAACTGAGCCCATTTTTCCAATTTCTTTAGGATCAATACGTTTTAAAGCATCCTCAGAAAATGCAGAGAAATCATTGTAGGCTTGATCCGCTAAATTATTGCGATCAGCTAAGAATAGTATGCGGGGTCGTCCCGCTCCATCGCGCTTCAAATTCCAGCGACTTTGAAATAATTTCCAAGCAATTTGAAAAGCGATAGACGTTTTTCCTGTACCCGTAGCAAGAGTAAGAAGAATACGATTTCTTCCCTCAGCTATTGCTTGGAGTGTTCTTTCTATGGCAATATCTTGATAATATCGAATCTGCCAAGTACCACCTTTATCTTCACAAGGAATTTTAGCAAAACGATCTCGCCATTCATTTTGAGTGGAAAATGTTAAATCCCATAGCTCTTGCGGACTCAAGAAGTTGTTTACATGGCATTCATGGCCATTATCCATATCAATTTGGTAGATTCCGTCTCCATTAGTCGAATAGCTATAACGAACACTAAGTTTCTGTGCGTATTCTTTGGCTTGTGCAACACCCTTGGTTAATGGATCGTTACGTTTTTTTGCTTCGATAACCGCTAATTTTTTATTTTTATAGATAAGTACATAATCCGCTGACATCGGTTGACTGCGCTTGCCAAACCCCTGTAAACGACCAAGGGTGATCGGAAACTCACGTCGGATTTGACTTCCTTCCACCACACCCCAGCCCGCGGCTTTAAGTGCGGGATCAATTAATTCAGCGCGAGTTTCAGCTTCGTTCATGGACTGCCCTTTAAGTTACCATTAAAGGCTCGGTGCAGCACTGACTTTTTCAACTCATCCAATGCGATGAGCTTGCGTTGATAAATGGATTCGAGTCGGCGGGTTTCGAAAAAAAGGGAATTTAGCTGGATGACAATTGCTTCCTGCTTAAGAAGTGATTTCGGATAACTCACCAGAAATTTTTCAGCAAGCACGGTTCTGGCCAATTCTGTTTGGCCACCACAACCTTCTCCCGCTTTCTTGATTGCATTTTCAATGGAAATAAGCATGTAGCCAAAAAACTCCATGCAAAATTGTCCTGGTATTGGACGTACAATGGTTACATGTGAATCAACAGTTGTTGGCTCCAAAGGATTTTCAATGAGCTGCGCAACTCTACCAAGTGTACCTGTTCCAGTTGAGTTGACAAGAACATCCCCTTGTCGGACAAGCCTTTCATTACTGATCTTTTTCGCGTTCGCATCATGTCTTCTAGCCTCACTAAAACAAACACGATGGTCGCGAATACATCTTTGGTTGAGAACAACAATCCCCCCATTTTCGAGATATTTGGGCGATACCCCTCGATTCAAAAAAGAACACACATCTCCCAAATACTTCATTTCCCATCCATGTATTTGCTGAGTGAATATCGCGTTAAGATGATTATTGAAGAGGTCTCGGGCATTATGAAGGCTCTTTTCAACGTTGCTTTTTGCGGTGGTGATGCCCTCAAATGTCTCATCGAGAATGTCAACGATCCGCTTCTGGTCACAGAGTTGTTCTGGAAAACTCACGAAGAATTTTTCGGCTAAGACAGATCTTGCAAGTTCAGTTTGACCACCACAACCTTCACCAGCTTCTTTAATAGCATCTTCAATTACAACAAGCATGTAGCCAAAGAAATCGAGGTGAAACATCGCAGTCTTAGGTCTTACTATTGTGACATGAGAATCAACTGTGGTAGGTTCTATCGGCTCTTGGCGGACTTGTGCTACACGGCCAAGGGTGCCAGTTCCCGTTGAATTGACTAGAACATCACCAAGCTTAATAAAACGCCCTTCAGTCACTTTCTTCTCAGATAAATCGTGCCTACGTGAAGGTGTGTAGTTAATTTGGTGATTGCGAATACACTTTTGGTTGAGTACACAAATGCCACCTTTTTCAAGGTATTTTGGCGAGATACCACGATTCAAAAGATCGCAGACGTCTCCGAGTTTTTTTGTTTTCCAGCCCCCACTCATAGCAATCTCCTAATATTCCCAAGTACCTCGGCACTCTCAGCATCCAATAGAATGATTTCATCCATAATCTCTACTGGGCTGCGATGCGTGTTTTCTTCGGCGATATTAGGATTTTTCACGGAAAGGTCAAAGCTCGCCTGATTGCTGCTTTCGACAATCACGCTCCAGGAATTGGGAGAATCAGCAAATGTTTTCTGTAGCTCAATAAATTCAACAAGGTCTTTTTCATTCAATGGATTAGTCTTGCCAAGATTTCTACCTAGCGTAAGTTTATTTCGCAGAGCGAAATAAACTTACGCTAGTCATTTGAAGTC
>JBAWZJ010000259.1:0-3105 GCA_037143085.1 Parachlamydiaceae bacterium
CTATATATTAACAAAGATAAAACAATGGGTTATGATGCGGATTCGGGCATCCTTGTTCGGCAAACTGAGGGACAAAAAACAATTCCATCATCTATTAGTGAAGATCCAATTTACCGTTCTATTGTGGACAAAAAAATAAAAACACTGGAATCGATCGGTGAAAACACCTTTATCTATAGAGGCCCTTCAGGGATCAATTACCGTTTTATTTCAAAAAATAATCAAGCAGTCATTCAAAGAGAATTCGGTGGACAATGGTTTCAGGCAACGAATCACCAATCTGTTATTAATCTTCCTATAAAAAATCTCCAGGATGCACCCTGGCACGAAGGGGGAATTCTCTGGGTTTCGATTGAAGGGGCTGAAAAGATGTATTATAGCGCCCCCGCAGGTTATCCAATCATTCTTATTAAACCGTTTAAACCAGAAAAAGACAAAGACAACGGGCTTTTTAAACGAGCTCTTAATACGGTGACGCAGTTTTTCAAAAATTCCTGGAAAGCAGAATTGGTTTCACCTTCGTTAAAGAGTACGGGGATGTCACTTGTTGATCCTTCTAAATCGTCAATAGCAAAAGTCCTTAGTAGGATCGAAGACCCTCAATTTACATATTCCTTTGCCATAGAAGGAAATTTAGCCAAAATAATTCTTCCTCGATTGGGTTTGACTTTTGAACGTAAAGGGCAAGAAGAACTTCTTTCTTGTAAAGACCTGGAAGGGTTCGGATTGTCTCAAGGAGATCAAATCGAACCTTTATTTGGAGACTTTACCCAATACATTCCGCTCAAGAAAAGTCTTGATAATGGAGGAGAAGAAAGGGGGGGTCTTATTCCTTATCTTCCGTTAAAAGAAGAAGACGTTTCCACTTTGACAACACCTTCTCTTTTTACAACACCTTCTGAAAAATGGAGCGAACGGGTACCTTATTTCTTTTACCGTATCGAGAAAGGGGTATTAGTTCCTCGTATCAGAAATATTGTTGAAAAAATCCAGGCTAATATTCACATAGCGTCAATTTTTTTAAGCGAACGTCGTTATGAAGATGCATTTAATTATCTCAATGTCGTAGATCCTTTATTGAAAAGTTTTTCAGGGCGGATAAGTCCAGACATTATTAATCCTCTTTTGAAAATAGCCAATTTTTCGATCATCAATAATGATAAAAATCCTGATGCGATTGCTTTGCGTTTACGTGCGACAGCGATGATTCAGCGCATGGTGATATTGGATCTAACAGACAAAGTCAGTATGTGCATGTCATGCCTTGAAGATTACAATGAGTATGTTTTACATATTGGCAGGGTAAATACTAAATTTCACCTTTCGACTCAGGATGGTGAATTGCTTTTCAGGTTGCTTAAAGGAGGTTCTTTAGTTAAAGATTCCGGGCATTCGATGCCTATTCCTGAAGATGTAAGGGATATACCGATTGCTTCATTTAGCATTATTGGACCCCAAACGAAAGTTGAAATGAAAACTCAATTTTTTTCCGTGCTACCTCAGAATATGCCCGAAAAAGCCTCTGCAGGGGAAATTATCCTTTCTAAAAAAGCTATATTTCTCGAGGCCTTTCCTGAAGGGATTATCTCGGCTTACAATTTACTCAAAAATCCGGAAGATCTGGGGGCAAAAGAAAAAACAAAAATTATTCATTTATTTGGCCTTGATCCCTCAATGAATCGTTCCGAGCTAAAGTTTGCTCTTCAAACTTTAGTAGAACTCCGTTTTCGTTATTTAATCGATACGTTGAAAGTGATTGATAAAAGTAAAATTCCTGAAAAAGAAATAACCCAACTGGAATTAGAAGTGAATTTACTGGGTGTCTTGGTGCGTGTTGCTCGCGGTGAACTTTTAGATGGTAAAGAGTTTGATGGAGATGTTGTAGCACATGATAAATTTATTGATACTTTAAGAACCTTGCCAAATTATGCCAGACAGATTGATGAGTATGAACAACTGAATGAGAATATTGAAAAAGACACTTTAAATGAAGCTCTTAGACTCTGGCGGTATTGGGTAGAGGCGCGAAGCTTGCCAATCCCTCTTTCTATGGCACAGGCTGCTGAAATAACAAAAACAACAACGGGTCCATTTTTAACCGAAAAATTGACAAAAACAAGAAAAGACCAAGCTCTCGATCCTTCGTTTGCCACTACATATGCGATACAAGAAAAAAATCGTTTTTTAGCTATTCTTCTTTATACGTTACCACTTTTTTTAAAAACATTTTTTGATCAAAATTTTGCTACAGCTGTTTCTCCTGTGGTTCCAAAGGACTCTCCGTTCAACGTCGCTCTTAAGAAATCTGTTGTTGTTGACGTCTTCAAAGAGTATCAGGAACAATATGATTCCTATGTAGCTAAAAAAGCAAAAATGAAATCAACGTATTCTTTAACTAATGCTCCAAGGCTGAGAGAAGAAATTGGTTTGTTAACAAATGAAATAGAAAGTAAGTCAACAAGACTCAACTTTTTAGAACAAGCGCTCTCTGTTAAGCTGAATGAATTGTCTGCTAATCCTTCTGTAAGAGCCCATGCGGAAGTTAGAATAGCTCGAGGAATCACACGAAAGCTCACTGTTGACGACGCAAAAGTTGCTCTTGCGAAAGGATGGGATATAAAACATTTACATGATCTCAATCCAAATCTTTCTGTTACGGATATCCAACAGATATTCGAAATGACCCTGGAAACACTATTACAACGGCGGGAAATTCAAAGGCGTGGGCGGATGATCAAACTTATTGAGGCCGTCCTTGATTCTGATTCAACAGCTCCTTCCTGGCAACTGCTTGTAGAGGATCTTAAGCGCGCTTGCAAGGAAAAACTTAATTACAATCCTTATGATCATCCTGTTCTTTTGCTTGTCGAAACAGAGTACAACATTAATTTATGGCAAGAACAGATTCCTGCTATTTCTGCACTAGCTCCAAGAGAGCAAGTTTCAGCTCTGGTAGAGCTCGCTATGGGGCTGGGTAAAACAGATATCATTTCTCCTGCAGTACTTTGTCTGCTTGCTGACGGGGTGACGTTACCTGTATTAGTTATGCCAGAAGCCCTCGTTCCTTCGGTTGCAGCACGCCTGCAAGAGAGAATGAAGGAAGGG
>JBAWZJ010000260.1:0-3097 GCA_037143085.1 Parachlamydiaceae bacterium
TGCCATTCTTCCCGTAATTGTCCCCTTATCGATCATGTTGATCAAGTTAGCTAGGTGGGAGGCCGGGATACCGCTATTTAGAATGGATTTTCCGGAGTCTTTAAATCTGCCGGCAAATTCAACAATAATCCAGTTGCACAAAGCTTTAGCATTGCTGCATATTTGGAGAGCTTGTTCAAAATAGTCGGCAATAGGCTTGTCGCTTGTTAGGATAAAGGCACTGTCTGGAGCCAATCCCAGCTCTTTGATATACCGTCGTTCCCGTTCTAAAGGAAGTTCAGGGAGAGCCTTCCGTATTTCTTCGATATAGGCGTCTGTTAAAATAATAGGAACGAGGTCAGGTTCTGGAAAATAGCGATAATCTTCAGCTTGCTCTTTTCTTCTCATCAGTACAGTTTCTTTTTTTTCCGGATCCCAACGGTAGGTTGCTTGGGTGATGACTTCATGATGAGGTTTATGTGTATTCTGGGTGTACTCTCTGATTTGTCGTTTAATTTCGGATTCTAATGCCATTTCCATGTTTGAGAACGAATTCATGTTTTTGATTTCGATCTTATTGCGAAGACCCTTTTCGCCCTTATGTCTGACGGAAATGTTGGCGTCGATTCGAAGCGAGCCTTCTTCCATGTTGCAATCACTAACGTCGATATATTGTAAGATTGCTTTAACGGCCATACCATAAGCTACAGCTTCTTTAGCATTGTGGATGCAGGGCTCTGAGACAATTTCAATTAAAGGAACGCCTGCACGGTTGTAGTCTACTCCAGCGAAAGTAGGGAAGTGCTTGAGCATCCCCGCGTCATCTTCGAGGTGTACACGGTTTACACTAAATGATTTTTCTTCCCCATTGATCTCTGCAATAACGGTTCCTCCGATGACAATCGGTTCATCGTATTGAGTGATTTGAAAATTGCGCGGGCTATCAGGATAGAAATACGACTTTCGATCAAACTTACTGAATTTTGCAATTTTTGCGTTAATGGCACAGCCAAATTGCACTGCCTTTTTTACAGCCTCTTTATTGAGAACAGGGAGGGCGCCTGGTTGTCCCGTGCACACTTCGGTAATGTTAGTGTTGGGTTCATCGCCAAAACGGTTTGGGGCAACGCTGAACAATTTTGATTTTGTATTGAGTTCGGCGTGAATTTCGAGGCCGATAACTGTTTCCCATTGATTGTCGTGGCTCATCCTGTAATTTCCTATTTGACGAGTTTGGGGATAGAAGAGTATGTCGGGTTCGCTTTTTCAAAAGCATTCGCTGCTTTTAAAACGAGCGCGTCATGCTTGTGTGGCCCTGTCAGTTGTAAGCCAAGCGGTTTTCCATCATTGGCAAACCCTTCGGGGATGCTGATAGCTGGCAATCCTGCAAGATTAGCTGAGATGGTATAAATATCTTCTAGATACATCTGAAGAGGATCTTTGATGGCTCCTACTTCAAATGCTGTAAAAGGAGACACCGGTGTGGCAACGAGATCGCATTGCTTGAAGACTTCCTTGTAAGCATTGACGATAAGCGTGCGGACTTTTTGCGCCTTCTTGTAATAGGCATCTTGGTAGCCCGCGCTGAGAACGTATGTGCCAAGGAGAATCCGACGTTTAACTTCAGGGCCAAATCCTTCCTCTTTGGAAAAATCGTACACTTCTTCGAGCGTTTTAGCTCGTTCTGAACGAAGTCCATAGCGAATCCCATCAAAACGTGCTAAGTTCGTTGAAGCTTCAGCTGTTGCTAAGATGTAGTATACTGCTAAAGAATATTTGAGAATGCCTAAGTCAACATCAACGATTTCAGCTCCCAATTGTTTGAGAGAGTCGACAGCTCTGTGGAAAATCTGTTTGGGCTCTTCAGCTAATGCGTTAAGAAACTGCCAAGGAATTCCGATTCGAAGACCTTTGATATTCCCTTCTAGCATTTCTGTAAAATGTTCTTGTGGCTCGTTGTAACTTGTAGAGTCTTTTTCACAGTGTTTTCCGATGACTTCCATGATCAAGGCAGTGTCTGCAGTATTTGTTGCAAGGGGGCCGATCTGATCCAATGAGGAGCCGTAGGCAACAAGCCCTGAGCGGGAAACTCTTCCATAAGACGGTTTAAAACCGACAATACCGCAGAATGATGCCGGCAGACGCACGGATCCTCCCGTGTCGCTACCTAAGGCTAGGGGGCATAGGCGTCCCGCAACAGCGGCGCCGGATCCTCCCGAAGAGCCTCCGGGAGTGCATTTGAGGTCCCATGGATTGTAAGTTTTTTGTAAAGCAGAGTTTTCCGTTGATGACCCCATAGCAAATTCATCGAGATTTGTTTTTCCGATGATGATAGCATCTTCTTCTTCCAAAAGACGAGTCACCGTCGAGTCAAAAGGGGCTCTATAGTTTGTAAGAAATTTCGATCCGCAGGTGGAAATTTCACCCTTCACATGGATGTTGTCCTTTATAGCAACGGGGATTGCTGCAAGTTTACCAAGTTTTTTTCCTTGTTTTCGCTTTTCATCAAGGAGTTTCGCTTTTTCCATTGCCCTTTCGCGGAAAACAGCAAGGAAAGCGCCAATTTGTGGATCGTATTGGTCTATCCGTTTAATGAAGTATTCAGTGATTGCTGCTGCTGTTAAGTCGCCATTAAGGAATTTATTTCGGAGTTCAATAGCTGATAGAGTATGCATCAGAATATTTCAACCTCAGTGCCGTTATGTTTTTTGATCACAATGGGGACGCGGATCATCCCACCAATCTGGGATGGAGCATTCATCAGGAATGTTTCGCGCGGCATGGAATCACCCACGACATCATCGCGCATCACGTTGTTCGTTCCCTCGAGAATTTGGTTTCGATGAGAGACATCGTCTGTATTGATTTCTTTTAGTTGTTCGATATACGCAACGATTTTCTCCAAATCTTTAAACAACCGCTCTTGCTCATCTTCATTGCAGTGGATCCGACTGAGTTTTGCAAGTGCTTCTACTGTTTGTTTTGTCAGGTCAGGCATAGATATTTGAAGCTCCACATTAAGATAATGGGGTTGATTCTAGCCTCTCATAGTAAAAAAAGCAAGGGAAAGCTAGACAAATAAAAATAAATTTAATATTTTTAAAAAAAAACATTATGG
>JBAWZJ010000261.1:0-3067 GCA_037143085.1 Parachlamydiaceae bacterium
GGATCACACTATATCAAGAACGTAAAGCGGAACGGGCATTGGACGCATTATGTGACCTATCAAGTCCTCGCGCACTAGTTATTCGCGATGGGAAGCGGTATCGCATTCCTGGCAGGGAAGTTGTCCGAGACGACTTAATCGTATTAACTGAGGGCGATCGGATTCCAGCTGATGCTGTTATCCTCGTATGTAATAATCTTTCCACAGACGAATCTCTTTTGACTGGGGAATCTGTAGCTGTCTGTAAAAAAGAATGGGACGGCATTCAAGAAATATGCCGTCCCGGTGGTGAAGACTTGCCCTTCGTCTTCTCTGGCACTATGATTGTTCAAGGTCAGGGGATCGCACAAGTCCTTGCAACTGCCAATAATACGGAAATAGGCAAGATCGGTGTAGCCCTGCAAACTGTGAAAGTCGAAGACACTGTTCTTCAGGTGGAAATTAGACGGCTGATTCGTTTTGTGGCAATTCTTGGAGTTTCTTTAGGCGTTCTGGTTGCACTTCTATACGGCCTGACTCGTGATAGCTGGCTCAACGCAAGTCTAGCTGGGATTACGGCGGCAATGGCTTTGCTGCCAGAAGAGTTTCCTGTGGTGCTAACCATTTACCTAGCTCTTGGTGCATGGCGCTTATCCAAAAAACAAGTTCTAACTCGCCGTGTGCCTGCCATTGAAACTCTAGGATCGGCCACTGTACTATGCGTGGATAAGACTGGAACGCTCACAATGAACCGAATGTCAATTAGCAAGCTGGTCATAAACGGCAAGACTTTTGAAATAGATGATGATTCTACCAAGTCGTTACCAGAAGAGTCACATGAGATTATCGAGTTTGGGATTCTAGCAAGCCAGCGCGACCCATTCGATCCGATGGAAAAAGCATTTAACGAACTCGGTAATCATTATCTTGCCGATACTGAACATTTACATGCTGATTGGGTGTTGGAACGAGGATATCCACTTTCGCCTACACTTTTGGCAATGTCGCATGTTTGGAAGTCGCCAACCGGAAAGGACTATGTACTGGCAGCAAAGGGGGCGCCGGAAGCTATTGCTGACTTGTGTCATCTGAACGCCGAACGAACCCAACAGATTGGAGAACAAGTCGAAGTTATGGCTAAAGAAGGCTTACGTGTTCTTGGTGTTGCTAAGGGGGTGTACAGGAAACAGCCATTGCCAGGAGAACAACATGACTTCACTTTTGAGTTTCTGGGGTTAGTGGGTTTAGTTGATCCTGTGCGTCCAAACGTTCCCTCCGCTGTGGAAGAATGTTATACAGCAGGAATGCGGGTCGTGATGATTACTGGTGATCATCGCAAGACAGCATACAGCATAGCTAAAAAGGTTAGCTTGAAGCCATTAGATCAAATTATTACCGGGCCAGAACTCGATCGAATGGAGGATTCTGAACTTCAAGAACGAATCAAGCAAGTCAATGTTTTTGCCAGAATGGTGCCAGAACAAAAACTAAGATTAGTCAACGCTCTGAAAGCAAACGGAGAAATTGTTGCCATGACAGGAGATGGTGTCAACGACGCTCCAGCCCTGAAAGCAGCGCATATCGGCGTTGCGATGGGAAGAAGGGGAACGGATGTGGCCCGTGAAGCCTCATCCCTTGTACTTTTGGACGATGATTTCTCTTCAATCGTCCAGGCGGTTCGCATGGGCAGACGGATATTTGACAATCTCCAAAAAGCAATGACTTTTATTGTGGCTGTACATGTGCCGATTCTAGGGATGTCGTTAATTCCGGTGATATTCGTCTGGCCTCTAGTCCTTCTACCAGTTCATATTCTTTTCCTACAATTGGTGATCGACCCAGCTTGTACGCTAGTTTTTGAGGCCGAACCGGAAGAAGACGACGTGATGCGCCGCTCACCCCGCAATCCACGCGAACCTTTATTTGGGATGTGGACTTTAGGAATCGGATTACTCGAAGGGTGCGGTGTTCTTCTGATCGTATTGGCAGTCTACTTGTTTGCTCTTTTTGGCTGGCATAATGAAAAAGATGCGAAAGCATTGTGTTTTACTACACTCGTTCTCGCAAATCTTGGAATGATCTTCGCCAACCTTTCCTGGTCTCGCTCCATTCTATCAACGATATGGTCACCGAATCCCGCCCTTCGTTGGGTCTTGACTGGAACGCTTACATTCCTCGGCTTGGTGCTATACGTCCCCTTTTTGCGTGATATGTTTCATTTCTCGACTTTGAACCTTCTCGATCTAGCGATCTGCTTAGTGGGCGGATTTTTAAGTATTCTCTGGTTCGAGCTTGTAAAATGGTTCAGGAGACGATGGAATCACATCGTGACCGTGTAAAATGCGAAAATATTCATTCAAAGAAATTCAATAGTAAACAATGACCTCAAGGTCTTTCAAACCGACCCAACACAGCCGATGGCGATACAATCAATGTTTTGGGTGTCTGATTGAACCGCAACGCCATCACAAAAACACCATCATAAACTGAATTATTTATTCATGAGATTAGTACGTTCTTCCCTTGCTTCGAGGCATTTAAATATGTTGGGCCATTATTCTTTTACTTTGGCAGAGAATGTCACGAAGGGAAAACTACGGCCGCTAAACCAAGCTTTTGAAAAGGAGGGTTTTCCTTAGCGTACGTTTTCATTCCATTTGGCTTCAAACCCACATAGGCCTCCCAGTAGCCTGGAGTGCTATAATAGCTCAATAGGAAGTAGTCGTGCGTTCAAACTCCCTGCTATTCCTTTATAAGCAAATCCAACTTGATCAGAGGTCGATGTTAGAAAATTTAGCTCGTTTTGAACCTCTTCCGTTGTTTGCACTGAAGGAAAAGGTTGGCTATAGATTAGGTTAGATAAAATAAGTGCTGTTGTGCACAAAGTTTTCTTCATGGTAGCCTCTTGAGGTAATGTGAGGTTTTGGAAAGACCAAGCATTGTTCTAAAGTTTGGATTTTTGCGAAGCTAAAAATCCCAGCTTTTGAATAACGATTGGTATAGAAGATAAAAAAAAATTAACAAATATTTTTTGTCTTTCTGTTTTCAATAGTTGTTAATTTAACGCATGTTTATTATTTTGTTGTTT
>JBAWZJ010000262.1:0-3059 GCA_037143085.1 Parachlamydiaceae bacterium
CGATCGTCGAATCCCGGGGCTTTGAAGCAGCTAAAAAGTCCAACTTTCAACAAGACGCAGTATATAATTTCCTAAAAAAACAGGGGCTTATGAATATACCGAAAGCAATTTTCTTCTTTTTTTTAATTTTGTCAACATCTCTTCCAATTCGCGCTACAGAACAAGAAATATTCGTATTAGAAAATCCCAGTGATTCAGGTATGTTTGCAGTCTTTGGTTCGGTCATAGGAGCAGTATACTTATATGAAACAGGCTCCTTCAAAGGAGTCCACATTGATCTCAATAGCGGCCGCTATCTCGACCCTGCCATCGGACCTAATTGGTGGGAATACTTTTTCGAGCCTATTATCATTGGAAATCAAAGCTTGCCAAAACACTACTGCTCGATCGATGAGTACTACCACGTTGCTGCCGTGGCATTCCATAAAGGAAAAGATTATGTTTGTAACCTCATCAAAAAATACATCCATCCCAAGCCTCACATCAAACAAGAGGTAGATACATTTGTTAACAAACATTTCAAAAATCGATTCGTCATCGGTGTCCATCATCGGGGAACAGATAAGATCGAGGAATGGCCTCTCGTACCATACAAAGAGACACACAATCAGTTGAAGTCTGTCATCAAAGGGTTATCAAAAAAGGAGAGAAGCAAGCTCACTATTTATGTAGCAACAGATGACACTCACTTTTTAGAATACCTAAGAGTATATTATCCTTACGAAATCGTCTACAATGAATTTTCGAGATCTTCCGGCAATACACCGTTACATGCATACGGAGCAAATTTTTACTCCAGCAATTATCAAATGGGAAAAGAAGCCTTGCTTGATTGCCTCTTGCTATCAAAGTCCAATATTTTGATCAGACCTTCATCATCATGCCTCAGCTCCGTGGCATCATTTTTCAACCGCGACATGACTGTAATTAGCCTGCAAGGACAATAGAGATATTGGAAGAGGTTTAATACTTATATGGATGGAATCTCTTCTTTATTATGAAAGCTTCACTACTGGCTCCAGCTCTTGGATCGTTGTAAACACGAGGATCTTCTATTTGAAGTATCGGAGGTTTTTCCAAAGGGATTTGATCCACTACGAATTTTATAATTCTCATTAATGAATCTCCCATTGGATCTCTTAGATTGAGAGATACACGTCTTATTTCATCTGGAATGGAGCTATTTTCTGGACGTATACTCCGCCATCCATTAATCAATTCCCGAATGTTTTTTTCAGTATTAAATCGATTCGCTTTCATGAAACGAACAATTTTCGAAAAGTTCTGTCGGAACTGATTGATTGCGCTTTTCTGAAACTCTTGTGCTTCCTGCCAATTTACCGAAAAATCGATGGAGAGAATCAATGTGGTAAGCTTCTCACAAGTCTCAGGGATTTGTATTTCTAATGTGTCATCACAAATCGGAACTAAACTCAAGATTGTTTTTACATTCTCACAAACCATTTCGCTAAGTGGAGATGATTTATCGAATTTATCCATTCCAAAAAAAACACGTTTCATTGATTCGAGAATAAGCTCATCATCACCCCAAGCATTTTCTCGCCAAAAATTGATCAGTTGTTTAATAACTTCTGGAACGTCTTGATTTTCCATCTCGGCAGTGAAATAAAAGACTTCTGTAAGTTGTTTTCGAAATTCTATCACATCACGATTCCCCGCAGAATTAGGGACACTCCAATCGATGCGAGAAATTAATAGTTTCAGATTTTCACAAGTTTCTACGATTCCATCTTTAAAATTCACGTCGAATGGAGAAGTGACTTCAAGAATATTCTTTATCGGCTCATTCCAAATTTCCTTATCTCGAGCTGTTGAACCAAAAAACACTGTCTTTATTGAGTGAAAAAGAAATGAATCATTACCCCATGCTGTCTCGAGTAAAAGACTTATTAATTTTTTGATCTCTTCTGGGGGGCTATCCGGATTTTCTACTCCTTTTATAAAACGAGTAATTTTTGCAAAATCTTCTCGGTAAACTGCAACGATTTTTTTTTGCTCATCGTTAGCAACGACTAAATCTACATTCCAATCGATCAATGGAATACTTCTAGCAAGCCTTTCACAAACCTCATGCAGCGATTCATTATCTTGATACGGCACCATCTCTAAAAGTCCTTTGACAACATCATCTACAGGACACCAATAAGGATTGTCAAATGGGAAAAAAGTGTGTCTCATATAAGACAAAAGAGAATCATCATCGGAATAAAACATTTTTCGCCACGCATCAACAAAAGTCGCGATTTCTTCAGGAAGATAAACTAAATTCAGATCTTCTCTACCTATTGAATCCGTTATAAATCGAATAATTTTTAGAAGTTCCCCTCGAAATTTTTCTACATTTTCTTGTTTTTGACAATTACTGGGGTTCCAATTGATGTTAATCATCAAATCACAAAGCGTTCTACATATTTCAGGAATTTCTTGATCTGAAATTTGCTGCATCCGTGGAGCGTAATCTAGAATAGATAGAATGGCCTCAGCCAAAGAGTCCTCATTCTCATGAAACATAGGAAGAGTGAACAGCGCTCTGTTCACTATAGCATTATCATCCCCCCAAACGATATCTCTCCAGGAAGAGACGAATATTCTCAAGTCTGGAAACAGAGAAATTTTGATAGGAGATTTCTGAATTTCCTTAGCAATATCCTTAATTCCTTTGAAAAATGCTTTAACTTTCCTTTTTTGACAATTACTTGCAAACTCCCAATTAGTTTGAAAATTAATTTCTGAGAGCATTTTTGAAAGCTTTTCGCATTCGCATGAAATCTTTAACCGATTCTCTCCAATTTGGCTTGAAGATAATCTGTTCATTGCTACTTCATTGACGGCTTTATTGGTTTGACTCCGGATGGGAGAAATTGAGAGGTCTTCATCTTCTTCCGAATCAGAAAGCGAACAGTGTTCTGAAGAAAGTTCTTCCGAATAAAAATCAAAACCAGAAGCGGATGGCACATTTAGAAAACTCAAACTATTCACAAAACCACACAAAATAAAAATTAGTTTAAAAACAAAGTAAACCAATTTTACTTCTAAAT
>JBAWZJ010000263.1:0-3058 GCA_037143085.1 Parachlamydiaceae bacterium
GATATTTATTGGCCAATCCACCAGTCGTCAAGCGAGCCATGGAACTAGCAAAAGAGGCCGGAGCTGTCATTTCTTTCGACTTATCCAGTTTTGAAATCATCGAACAATTTAGAAAACCAGTCATTGACACTCTCTCTTCTTACGTAAATATCGTCTTTGCCAATGCCGATGAGACAAAACTACTGACAAATCTGTCGCCTGAAAAAGGGTGCGTTATTCTTAAAGATCTTTCAGAGACCGCAATTGTTAAAGTGGGTGCTGAAGGGTGCTGGGCTGCTCAAGGAATAGATAAAGTATTTTGCCCCGCAATACCTGTCAATGTTGTCGATACAACGGGAGCGGGAGATCTCTTTGCCAGTGGATTTCTCCATGGCATGATGCAATCAAAACCCCTCATGGAATGCACTCGTTACGGAACTTTAGTAGCATCGAATGTGATCCAAGTTATCGGAGCTGAAATTCCTCCGACAACTTGGGATCTCATTAAGAAGTCGATGTAAGGGATTTCTGGAACGTTAATAATTTTTTTGCATAACCCGAATTCTGTCTCTTTTCGAGATTATTTTGACCGCTTTTCGATTCAAAAGAACCCAAAAAACGACGAATCCTAAGTTATAAAGGTCTAATTTTAAATCACGTTTGGTATAACACCTGTCGGCTCCAAAGCAATATCCTCAACAGGTTGAAGATCAAAGGAAATCTTCTTACGCAACATGAAAATGCCAACACTATTGATCACTAAAAGGAACCCTCCAGCAATTGCCATTACCGATTGTGCAAGTAATGCATCGAAGAAAGAAAACGCAACTAAAACAACAACAGCATATAATTGATATAACCTGCGCCCCATCTTCGGATGCAAAAACTCCGCACACTTGAGTCCAACACAGTAATAAGCATTGATTGTTGCATATCCTACCAAGAACAAGAAAAATGGCATAAAAAAGTTCATATAGGGGAAATATTTACCTAAAGCTTCCTGGACAAGCATCGCCCCTGCAATCGGTTCCTGCCAAACGCCTGTCACTAGAACAACGGCTACACTCGACGTACAAATGAGAAAGGTATCCATAAAAATTTCAAAAACCACTAACAACGCTTGCTTTTCAGGAATAATCACACTTGTTTCCGAATGAATTACCGAAGCATAACCTATGCCTATATCTCCTGTATAGCATCCTCGCCGTACACCATGAGACATTGCTTGCATCATCGCACTACCCGCAAATGCTCCAATAGCTGCATGTCCGCTAAATGCGGATGAGATAACCGTTGCAAATACCGAAGGAAGTTCATGAATATTTTGAATTAAAATCCACCCTCCCATGCCTACGTAAGAAAAAACAAACAGAGGAATTAGAGCGCTAGAAATATTTCCTACACGACGGACCCCTCCCATCCCAGCAAAAGTCACGAGGGCGATAAGACACGCTACAACAACAAATAGATTGATATCAAAATTGGTGGAAATGCTGTTAGCGACAACGCTAAATTGAAAAATTTCTACTCCATACAAACAAAGAAGGACGCAGACCGCTGTAGATACCCATGGACGATCGATTGCTTGTCGTAGAAAATACATAGGACCTCCGGAATATTCCCCGGAACTATTCGTCACCCGATAACGGACGCCTAAATAAACCTCTGAATATTTGACAACAGCTCCTGCCATCGCTGTAATCCACAACCAAAATAAGGCTCCAGGACCTCCAATTTGAATAGCGGTGCAAACACCAACGACATTACCAACACCGACGCTGCCGCCAATACTGGCAAAAAAAGCTTTAAGAGGCGGGATCCCCTTTTGTTGTTCATCTGTCTGCCTGAATAAGGAGAGAAATGTTTTTGTTGCTAGAGGAAGATTTCGAAATTGAGCAAACCTTGACTGAATGGTTAATACAAGGCCTAAAATCAACACAATCGGCACACCGACGAATGCCCACAAAAAATTTTCAAACCCAAAGACAAAATCTATTATTGAATCAAACATTTTATACCGCGCGTGATTTAAAAGTTAGCGTGTCAGAAAAAAACTATTTTTTAACTACATTTTCTATAAACAATAACAAAATATTTCATAAAACTCAACAAGATTTTATTTTATTTAAAAAATCGTCTTTCCAATAATAAAAGTCGAGCAGACCTTCAGGATTTCTCCCCAAAGTAAGATAAGCCAAATAAAGAGCTTCAACTGATGCTAATCCCTCTTCAGGATTCGGACAATCATCCTGTCGACGCGGGTATGCAGTTTTATACCCCGACACGAGACTGCGTTTACGAACAGGACCTTTCGACTCGACAAATTTAAGCATTGTTTCAGCATATCGCCAAGTACCATCGATCAAAAAAAGCCCATACTCAGCATCCGCAGCAGTCAAAGGTGGAGCATTCATAGCCAAAACAACATAAGAGGACAAGTCAGGAAGCACTGCTGTCGGATAGGTAAAAAAGACACAATCGTCCCGCCCTTCAAGCCCTCTTAAACTGCATTTTTTTAAATTTTCTTTTCTATGACGCATGATATACGTCGGCAAAAAATTATTCGTCATTACTTACCTCAAAGGATTGAAAAAAATAATTTAAACGATTCGACTGCACCAAAGCCCCGGGTTGAATCGATCGAACACAACCCCATATTATAATATGGGATAGCTTTCGATCCTTCAACCACGGGAGCTTTCGCGCGGCCCAATTGTTTAAATTATTTTTTCCAGTCCCTTCCCCCTAAAATGTTGCATGATTATACGGATTGAATTAATATGAGGCTAGTCTCTAATTAAGCTTATTCCCATAACTAGAGACAAGCTCCTTGAACAGACGTCTTTTCAAGACGTTTCCTTTAACAAGTAACCAGGACATCGCTATGCTGAATAAATTATTTGTCTTCATCTGTTCTATGTTATCGGCCTGCTCCTTCTCCCTTTTTGCAACCTCACCCGGAGAGCAGCCAGGGGTTCAATGGCAAACAAATTATGAAGAGGCTGTGCGACAGTCAAAGACGGCATCCAAACCGTTGGTTCTCTTCTTCACGGGCTCCGACTGGTGCGGTTGGTGTACG
>JBAWZJ010000264.1:0-3043 GCA_037143085.1 Parachlamydiaceae bacterium
GAATTAACTGGAATCCTCTTGGTGTTAAGCTTTTCCAATTAGAAAATTCAAAATTCTCGTTTCCAGCGGAGGCAACAGAAAAAATTGAAGCTGTAGACGCAAAATTAACTTTTCTCGGTCATGATGCGTGGTCCGTCGGAGAGTATCTAGGCGAACATGTAAATGATCCAGGAAGTGATATAGACGAAATTATAAAGTATAATGCCTTTAGAAATCTGGCCGATGATTGTTTGCAGATGTCTGAGGATAAAAAAACGGTTGTCGTCCGAATTCCAACAGACCGACCCGCTGATTTTATCAAACAGATGAAGGGAAAACAGAACATTTCAGGTCTTTTCCAAGACCAAAAGGTTACCATCAGATTTGTCGAAACGGCAGAGGGGGTTAACCTTGTCATTAGACCTCTTGCATAATTCAGGGTTCGTCGATTTTTGAGTTTTTTTAAGTCGAAAAGCGGCCAAAAAAATCCCAAAAATCGACATCACCCAATTGGTGAGGCGATTTTCCTCGGAAATGCTCCCAAGTCACAAGGTCGGCGTTAACAATCGTTTTCAATTGCCGTTTTTAGGGTTATGCAAGAGGTCTATTACGCGTAGCTAAAAAGAGTATCGTCAAAAAGAGTTCTTTTCTGTATGCTTGTGAATGAAGCTAGTAATACGGCAAGGATAAGCAATGGCGATGAAACGGGTAAATTTACTTCCTAATGTGATCACAGCATTTGGTCTGTCGTGCGGACTATTTGTCATTTTTAAGATGACAATGCTCGAAGTTGGCGCAGCAACCTATTCAGTGCTAACAGCTGCTGCCGGTATTTTACTCCTTGCCGCCCTCGCTGATTTGCTTGACGGCGCCGTTGCCCGCGCCATTAAGGCTGAAAGTGAGTTTGGCAGCCTATTCGACTCCCTAGCCGATGCTATATCCTTTGGGGTGGCTCCTTCGGTGATGGTGTTAAAAAGCTTATCTGCGGCTCCCGGAACAGAACTTTCATTCTTTCTGATGACGGCAGCGACGATCTTTTCTGTCTGCGGCGTCTTGCGCCTTGTCCGCTTCAATGTCACTGCGGCAAAGATTAAGGGTGATGCTGATCAGATGGAAGCGAATAAGAAGCATTTTACAGGGCTGCCGATACCGGCGGCGGCGGCGGCGATTGTTTCAGGAAACCTCTTTTTGGTGTCCGATGAGTTTAAGTACCTCATGACAATCGGTGAAGAAACCCGTGCCTGGCTGATGGGGGTTCAGTTGATTGTTATCGGCTACTTCATGGTCAGCCGCTGGAAATTTCCTAGTGTGAAAACACTCCATATCCGTGTCGCATCATTTCAAGTGGTATTTTTAACAGTAATCTCCGCTGTCGTTATATTCTATGGATTGCTTCATCACTTCTCCGTTGTCTTTGTAATTGGTTCTTGGGGATATCTTATCACAGCCTGGATTCTCTCCCTTATCCGTATTATTTCGGGTAAAAAGTCGAAAACACTTGAAGATTTTGAGCCAGATCCTGAAGATGAGCTTGATTGAACCTGAAAACGGCAATTGAAGACGGTGCTAATACTTCACCGCCTTAAGCAGTCGTTTTTATGTTAAACCAATTGAGGTATAGTATGAGAAAAATTTACAGTTGTCTTTTTCAAGTAGCATTGACAATAGGCTTTTTCACAACAGATCTCAACGGTTGCACCGGGATAAAGCTCGTCGCTAAAGACGGGACATTTGTTCACGGGAGAACCTTGGAGTTTGGCATTCAGGTCGACACATCGATAGCTGTCATTCCACGTTCTTATGAGTTTGTTGGGACAACACCTGTTGGCAAGGGGATGACATATAAGTCAAAATATGCCGCTGTCGGAGCTGTTACATTTGGTGATATCGCTTTGATGGATGGATTGAATGAAAAGGGACTGGCTGTAGGGACATTTTACTTTCCCGGATTTGCAGGATATGCAACGATCGATGCGGAGAACCAATCTAAAGCTGTATCTCCTGTGGAGTTTCCCAATTGGATCCTCACCCAGTTTGCTTCTGTGGATGAGGTAAAAGCCGCTCTTTCTTCTGTTGTCATTGCACCTACAGTTGTGAAGTCATGGGGCGATACTCCTGCGCCATTCCACTATATCGTCTTTGATAAACAAGGAAATGGACTCGTCATTGAGCCTGTAGCTGGTAAGTTTGTCACCTACGACAACAAGCTTGGTACATTTACCAACTCGCCAACATTTGATTGGCATATGACAAACTTAAGAAATTTCATTAATTTGACCCCATTCAATGCAAAACCGTTGATGATTAACGGGAATATTTTAGCTCCTTTTGGGCAAGGATCCGGAATGGTCGGTCTGCCAGGCGATTTCACACCTCCTTCCCGCTTTGTCAGAGCTGCGATTTTCTCGATTACAGCAATCCCATCGGCTACAGCTAAAGAGTCGGTGTTACAGGCATTCCATATTTTAAATCAGTTTGATATACCCGTCGGCATTGCCCGGACCGTCGACAATGGGGTGACATACACCGACCACACGCTGATCACCTGTGTGCGCGATCCTCAGGCGTTACAATACTACTTTAAGACGTACGATGATCAGGCAATTAAAGTTGTGGATTTAAAAAAGTTCGACTTGAATGCTAAAGAAGTGAAACAGACGTCCACGACTGGGCAACAGCCCATTGTTGATATTACATCATCCCTGAAGTAACTTTTGAATAGCGTTCAGCATGATTGTTTTTATTGATGAGGATCAAGGAACTCCTCTTCTGAATCGATGTCTAGCCACCCGTCGTTATCGGTACCCTCATTTAAAGAAGGCTTCCTGCTAAATAACGGATTCAAAGCTCCAGGTGTTGGACGCTGTAGATCATAACTTTCGTTTTTTTCGTCAACTTCTTCTCTTAGCTGATCGATTATAGGAATTATTTCATTCATAAGTTCTGATGTGTGGAGATGAGGCTGTAGAACCGAAGGGATTGATGCTAATTTCTTATGTAGGCTTATAAGTGCTAGAGTGTGTCCCTAAACCTGTAGCCATAAAATAATTGACACTAATGTCAG
>JBAWZJ010000265.1:0-3036 GCA_037143085.1 Parachlamydiaceae bacterium
GATTTTACGAGAGAAAATGTAAACCTCGCGCTGCGGTGATCTATTACAATGATGCCTTAAGACAATTTCCAGATACATGCATTGCTCAAGAGTGTCTTCAGAGAATGCTGCATCTAAACCCCGCTTATCTCGAAAATCTCCCTCCTGTAGAAACTCTCAATGAGCAAAAAATTGAAGAAGAAGTCTATAATGAAGATGATTTGGTAGACATCGAAAATTTTGATGAAAGCGAGTAATCAATGCGGGCTATCTGTGTGGCCTTGTGTTTGTTTCTTTCCAGTTGCGGGTATCACTTAGGTCAAGGCGGTGAAGGGCTCCCCTCACGCTATACAACGATAAGTGTTCCGTATGTTATCGGAGATCAAAATGGAATGCTCACCGCGACGATTATTAAAGAAATCGTTCAGTCCGGATCTTTTGAGTACCGCTCTTACGGTGGATCTTTAATCCTTAAAGTATTGGAAATCGATCTTTCTCAAGAAAATATCGGTTTTCGGTACGATCGAAAGAAAAGAGGCAAACTCACAAAAGACACCATTCCGACAGAAGCGCGTATCACAACCGTTGTGGAAGTTTCCGTTATCGATGCCGCGTCTTGTCAAATACTCCTTGGTCCCGTCCGTCTCTCTGCAAGCATCGACTACGACCACGATTACTATTCTAGTCGGGATGGCGTCAACATCTTTTCTCTTGGACAGCTAAGCGATCTTGAGGAAGCGCACGATGCTGTAAAAACCCCACTCAACAAAGCTATAGCTCAAAAGATTGTCAGTTATATCAGTCAAAGTTGGTAAGATGAGCACTGTCTTTTCAGCTTCGTTGGAACATCTTCACGAGATGCTTCGCTGGATCTGTAACAACACAGAAGTCGCTTTTTTCAGCAAAAAAAATAAAGAGCAGATTGAATTAGCTGCAGAAGAAGCTATCGTCAACATTATTAAACACGGTTATGGGAAAAATCCTGGAACTATTGAAATAGAGTGTTTTTTAACAGACGATGAGGACGTTGAACTCTCTTTCAAAGATAAAGGCATTCCCTGCAACCCACTGGAAAATACTCATAGCGAGGGAGGAAGTGGGGTGAAGCTAATATTAGCTTTGATGGACAATGTATCCTATCAACGGCAAGGTCAATACAACATTCTTACAATGAGAAAGAGGGTGACGACTCAAATGTCAACAAAGCCTGAGTGACAGGATGTTTGATAGTGACTCGTCCATGATGAAGAGCTATCTGGTTAGAGGAAAAATGAGGTGTTACATGTCCTCCATATTTTATGTCTCCGACAATAGGAAACCCACTCGCAGAACATTGACACCGAATCTGGTGGTATCTGCCTGTTTCCAGAATAATTTCTAATAGAGAACCTTCTCGGACATGGTAATGCAGCCGAGCGAGCTTTCCTCTTGGATCCTTTTTATCGCAAACGTAAGCTCGGTAATCATCATGTCTGAGGTAATGCTCAAGAATCCCTTCTTGACGCGGTGGACGCCCCTCCACCAATGCATAATAAGTCTTTTGCACTTCTTTTGAACGAAGGCTTTCGTTCAACCGAGAGAGAGCTTTGCTTGTTTTTGCGAATACAACAATACCACTGACGGGCTTGTCAAGACGATGGACAACACCGAGAAAAACATCCCCTTTTTTAAGATATTTATCTTTGATCCACGCCTTAGCCTGTGTTTCCAAACTATCTTGAACTTCACCTGCGGGCTGAGTCAGAAGTCCTGCCGGTTTATTCACAATAAGGAGATGATTATCTTCATAGATAACGTCCACTTCGCTACCTTTTCCGCTGTCTTAAAGCTTCATAGAGGAGCAACGTTGTCGCCATCGCAACATTTAAGGAATCGGCAACACCACACATTGGGATTTTCACCTGTATATCAGCCTCTGTCATCCACAAAGGAGAAAGCCCCAACTGTTCCGTTCCCACAGCAATAGCAATCGGACCTGTGAGATCCACTTTAGTAAATTCCATCTGGGCTGATGGCGTTGCCGCAACAATTGCTATATTCTTCGATTTCAGCCATCTGATCGTTTCAAGACCATTCGTTTCAGCAACAGGTACAGTAAACAAAGTTCCAACACTAGCACGGACAACATTAGGATTGTGAACATCCGTGCAGCGATCGCATACGATCAGAGCATCGAGCCCGACAGCATCGGAGGAACGGAGGATCGTTCCCAAGTTACCCGGTTTTTCAATGGCTTCGGCAACTACGAGAAAAGGTGATTTTTTATCGATCAATAACTCATCGAGATGCAGTAAAGAGAGGTGGTGTTGTGGAGCTACGGCAACGAGCCCATCCGGACGGTCGCGGTATGAAATTTTTGTGAAAACGCTCTCTGAACATGAGAACACAGGTGTCCCCTTACTCTTGATCCGTTGGATCAATGAATTTTCATTACTTCCAAGAAAGAACTCCGGGCAGATGTATAATGTTTCAATACGGCGACCCGCATCAACAGCGCGAAGTAGCTCTCTATACCCTTCAATAAGAAAAAGGCCGGAATGATCTCTATCTGCACGGTCGCGTAATTTTACAAGTTGTTTGACACGGGGATTTTGGAGACTGCTCAGATGACGATCATTTTCCACTGTGCCACCTCGCATACACACCACTTGGTAAAGGTAGTCCTTCGCCAGAGAGGACCATTTCCCCACAGTCAACCGTCCCCTTGTATTTAGCCATCGTTTGCTTCATCAGATGATCCATCACAATGGGAGAAAATCCAGGAGAATGGCATGTGAAGAGAACAAATAGAGGGTGATCGCTTAGGAGCGAAACACAGTCTTTCAATATTTTTTGGAGATCATCTTCAATTTTAAATACTTCTCCTCGGCTTCCCCTTCCAAAACTTGGAGGGTCAAGAATAATGCCATCATAGCGAACGCCTCTTTTAACTTCTCTTGCAAGAAATTTGCTCACATCATCAACGATCCAACGGATGGGAGCATCACCTAATCCTGACAAAACTGCATTTTCCCGGGCCCACGAAACCATCCCTTTCGATGCATCGAGGTGACACAC
>JBAWZJ010000266.1:0-3035 GCA_037143085.1 Parachlamydiaceae bacterium
ATACCGAACGTTACTCAAAACTTGGCATTTCTAGCTGCGCGAAAATCCCCGCGGATCGAACATTGTGAAGTGGTCAATATTAGTCAATACGAACCAATTCACGATGTTCGATCCCCGGGGTTTTGGCGCGCTAGAAATGCCAACTTTTGAATGACGTTCGGTGTAGCATAAAAGAAAGATTGACATTTTTTAAAAAAAGTTAGACAACCATTCAAAAAGAAGGTGGGCTATGTCAACATCCAATGTAACGACGCTTTCCGAACCTCAATGTCAGCAGCAGGGGTCTCTCGCAGCCCTTATTTCCTGGGCTTTGTATGACTGGGCTAACAGCGCCTTTGCTGCAATCATCCAAACGTTTGTTTTTGCCGCTTATTTTGTCGACACCCTTGCAATCAACCCCTCCGTAGGAAGCGCCCAATGGGGGTCAATCACAGGACTTTCAGCCCTGATCGTTGCTCTCATCAGCCCTATTTTTGGTGCGATTGCCGATCAAAGTGGAGGAAGAAAGATTTGGTTGGGAGTCTTTACATCTATTTGTATTATTCCTACAGCACTGATGTGGTTTCTTACCCCCTCTCATGAAAATGTTTGGTCGGCTCTCTGGCTTGTCGGTATTGCAGCTGTTGGGGCTGAAGGGGCCTATATTTTCTACAATTCGATGCTTCCCGAACTAGCTCCACCGACGCAGGTAGGTCGTTGGTCCGGATGGGGCTGGGGCATGGGATATGCAGGAGGAATGGCAGCATTGGTCATTGCCTTATTTGCATTTGTTAATGGAGGAAAAGCGTGGTTTCCCTTAGATATTTCGACAGCAGAGCCCATCCGCGCGACTTTTTTGCTCACTGCAGTGTGGTACGCTATTTTTTCTATCCCCCTATTCATTTTTGCTCCTCGTTCTCCCCCAAGCAATAAACCGATGGTAAAAGCCGCCGTCGATGGAGTAAAACAACTAGGATCCTTTTTATTAGAGATTCGTAAATACGCCTCTATTGTCCGATTTCTGATAGCTAAAATGCTTTATGTCGACGGTCTTGCCACACTCTTTGCTTTCGGCGGCATTTACGCAGCAACAATTTTTGGGATGACGCAGCAAGAAGTCTTAGAATTTGGAATTTCCATGAATGTTGTTGCTGGACTTGGCGCTGCATCTTTGGCTTTCCTTGACGACTGGTTTGGAAGCAAAAAAGTGATTATTTTTTCCCTCGTCGGACTGATCATTCCAGGAACAATGGCTCTTTGGGTGACTGAAAAATGGGAATTTTGGACCCTAGGTCTCATCATGTGCATCTTTGTTGGTCCTGTTCAGTCATCAAGTCGAGCCCTAATGGCTCGCGTTGCGCCTGTTCACATGAGACGACAAATGTTCGGGTTTTATATGCTCTCCGGAAAAGCAACAGCTTTTTTTGGACCGTTGCTTTATGGATGGGTCACCTATCTTACCGGAAGCCTCCGTTTGGGAATGAGCACAATCATCATCTTATTTATCTTAGGCGGATTGATCATCCTCTCCCTTCCCTCCGACAAATCAACTAAAGCAGAATCATGAAAGACTCTTTTTTTACACATTTCAAGGAACAGTGTCATGAATTGAAAGCCGCCGGCCTCTATAAGCAAGAATCGATCATTACTTCTCCTCAAAGCACACACATCCATATCGCAAACGGCAAAGAAGTTTTAAATTTTTGTGCAAATAACTATTTGGGATTGGCTAATGATCCATCGATCATTGAAAAAGCAAAAGCAAGTTATGACACCTATGGGTTTGGATTGGCCTCTGTCCGCTTCATCTGCGGCACACAATCTATCCACAAAGAATTGGAAAGACGATTATCCCTTTTTCTAGGCACAGAGGACACTATCCTCTATTCCTCTTGTTTTGATGCTAATGGAGGATTATTTGAACCCCTTCTTAGCGAGGAAGACGCGATCATTAGCGACTCTTTAAACCATGCAAGTATCATCGATGGAGTCCGCCTATGCAAAGCGAAGAGATTTCGATACAGCAATAACGATATGGCAGATCTAGAGAGCAAACTTCAAGAAGCTAAAACATCTCGTTTCCGGATGATAGCGACCGATGGTGTTTTTTCGATGGATGGAACAATAGCCAATTTAAAGGGCATTTGCGACCTGGCAGACAAATATGACGCTCTCGTCATGATCGACGACTGCCATGCCGTTGGATTTATGGGTAAACATGGACGAGGAACCCCTGAATACTGCGGTGTTGAGGGAAGGATTGATATCATCACAGGTACCTTGGGAAAAGCATTAGGCGGCGCCTCTGGCGGTTATGTTTCCGGAAGAAAAGAAGTGATCGAATGGCTAAGACAACGCTCCCGCCCCTATCTCTTTTCAAACACGTTGGCCCCGTCGATCGCTGCAGCAACCCTTCGCGTTCTTGAACTCGTTGAAACTGGAGATCATCTCCGTGAGCGTTTACAAGAAAATAGTCGTTATTTTCGAGAAAAGATGAGATCTCTCGGATTTACCCTTGTCCCCGGAAACCACCCGATTATTCCGGTCATGCTTGGCAAAGCTTCTTTAGCCCAAGAATTTGCAAAGAGAATGTTGGACTTTGGAGTTTATGTTGTTGGATTTAGTTACCCTGTAGTCCCCGAAGGAAAAGCCAGGATTCGGACGCAAATGTCAGCAATACATTCAAAAGAAGATATCGACATCGCGGTAGATGCCTTTGAAAAAGTAGGGAAAGAGCTACACTGTAAACATTAAATTTATGGGTAGACCGGCGTCAAAGCCCCGGCCTGAGTTTACGGAATTTGAGTTGACAGATGATGCTAGCTTTTGATTCCTTACCTGAATCGATTCGATGATATTTACCCGGCCAGCCGTTGACCGGCCAGCCGGGATTGATCGTCATTTCTTGCTGATTTCAGTGCGAATTTCAGTGCGAAATTTCTCTCTTCCAGCTTTAAGACGATCTCGTGATAGTTTGTTGCCTTTGTTTTTTTTCGCCATAAACAACTCCTTTTTAGGTATCTGGCATATTTTTATAAACACACAAACCAGATATA
>JBAWZJ010000267.1:0-3017 GCA_037143085.1 Parachlamydiaceae bacterium
GTTAAATAGAGTTCTGAGTGCTCGCTTTCAGCTGACAGTGTGTCTTGAGAGATGACTGCATCATCGATATAAAAGAAGTCTGCCAGTTCATCTTCCGTTGTTAGAATATTGAAGCTTTCACTTAGGATTGCCCATTCAGCATCTGTATGCTTCTGAATATTTTCTTCTCTCATTTGGTAGAAAAAAAGAGACTCCACCATTCGGTAAAAACCAGGTGAGGTGCGTTTTTCTCGACTGATGTGCTGATAAGATTCAATTAAGCATTCTTTTAAAACGTCTATGCCTTTAATGAATTTTGGATCCGCTGATTGATGATTAAATAAACGTCCTATCCATACGCACATCCGATCCCAGGCTAGGTAAAGAATAAGATCATGCATGGTGTTTTGTGGATTTTCTTTCAGAGCCTCGTCATAGGCGTTTAAAGGTGGGGTTAATATTTTTTCTACATCTGCAAAGGACGATCTTTCCCGTTCTGTTTTTATAGATTGAATTAGGAACGAGGCGTTGATTTGTGGAAGGGACTTGATGTAATTTAAATTTTCAACGAAAAGACGATCGTACATATATGTCAAAACTTCTTGTTCTTCGTTGGTACATAATGTTGAAATACACGCTTTAAAAAGAGGCTGAGACTCGTCGAATACAGGAAGATTTAATAGTACGGAGCCGAAGCCAAGGTATTCGAGCAAGGAAGGCCATTTAAATTTTAGAGTAGACGTGAATGCGCTTTTTAATGATTTAGGAGGGGTTTTATTGAGTAGTTTTACAATGTTGTTGTCGACTATGATGTTCATCTAATGTCTTATAAAATTACCCTGATAGGGGTGTTAATAGGGTTATAGTGTTCATTGACAAAACTGGCATTTATAAATTTCATTCCTCCAGAGCTTTCTTGCATCCCAAACCCTTCATGTATATGTCCAAAGAGGTGTAGTTTGAGTTTGTCCATTTTCTCAACTTTTTTTCTAAGGCCGGAACAGCCCAAACGACCTCTTGGTCCATTATCTAAAATCCCTTCGGGTGGGGTATGTGTGATGAGAATATCGATGTCATCAGGAATCAGGGAAAATTTTTCATCCATTTGAAAGTCAAAATCAAGCCCGAAAGCTTTACATAGTGGATTTTGTCCAATAAAATTTTTTGTCCATGGCGTACCCCAAATTTTAAGTCCTGAAAATTCAGTAGCAGAGTCGTGCAAGTATACAGATTCGTCAAAGTAACTAAAAGGGTTTTTTAGATGAAATAAAAAGTTGTCGTGGTTCCCTGCAATAAGTATTTTTTTTGTGTAGTCTTGTTTTTTTAACCATTGCTTAAAGGCTTCAAATTCGTGGGGTTCATCTCTTGCTGTGAGGTCACCAGCTATGAGTAAAAGATCACCACCTTTAAGCTGTGGAAGGTAACCATGGATGTCACTAATACAATCGATAATCATAATGAAACCTCTATTTCGAAAATCGACAGAACTTTGGTCATGTAAGAGGTCTATTTATCAAACCTTGAGCCTCATTCGGTATAATGTCAAAATTAGACTTTCGAAAAGTTGTTGATTTTTTTTTCAACTTAGCACAGATTCAGTGTTATATTGAATGTAATTAAAAAAATTAATCACGTTCGGTATACCTCCCTTTGAACTTTAAAGCCCGACTTTTTGATGTCTGTGGGGATTTTCGTGCAACCATCTTATCGTTAATCTATTGAATTAGCCACTGAAAATGTCAATTTTTGAATTATGTTGGGTATACAGGAAATTTATGAAAAATTTTATGAAAGCGGTTTGTGTAGTCGCCGTTATTGCGATAGTGCAAGCGGTATCGTTATTTGGCTCTTGGATTGGACCAATTGATATTTTCACAACACAATCTGCCTTAAATCCCTCTGTCGGTATTAATGTTGCTGGAAATGCCGTCATCTTAGCAACAGCCTCAGATGATGGAACAAACTATTATGAAAAAGGAGCTCAGCTAGTAGCAGGGGTTGTACTGAATTTACATGATTATCCCGCAATCGACCCTCTTTTTATAGGTCCTGGAGGAGAGTTTACTCCAACAGTCGCAGTGAATGCAGCAGGGAATGCCATCGGATTATGGGCCGAGTATGACGGAACGACAACGAACGATTTTATACGAGCGGTTGTGTTTGAAAATAACATCTGGGGCACTCCGACAATTCTCTCTAACCCAAGTAGCGACTCTGTATTGCCATATTGGGGTCTCGGAGCCATAATTGATAATGAAAATAAGGCTATTGTTGCATGGAATGGAAATGATAATCTGGAAACTAGTCAATATGCATCCTCGAATTGGTCGTCGGTAGTAGAGGTCCCAACTTTAAGCGATACTCTGAATAATTTAGCGCTTGTCGGATCGCCTTCAGGCCAAGCAATGCTTGGTTGGTCAAGCGTTTTACCTGCTGTCTATGTTAGCTATTATGATGGGTCTTCATGGAGTAGTCTATTGATTTCAACGGACGTTTATTCTTCTTGTAATGAGTTGCTAGGTATTGCCATGAATGTCAATAATGATGGTATATTCATATGGCAAAATGAGGCACGCTCACTTGTTTCTACCCGACTTACAAGTGGGGTACCGGGAAGTATCTCTAGCTTCTATACTCCAGTCGTCGAAGAGTCTATTTATAGTCTAGCAGTGGCAATAGATAATCTTGGCAACGCGATTGCTGTGTGGACCACCCAAATAGGTGCGACAACATATAAAGTAATTACCTCCCGCTATTCCGCTGGAAGCTGGGGACCATTGACAATTCTCGATACAGCAGATTTCGGATATTATTTTACCAATCCGAATATAGCTATAGATGGACAAGGAAATGCGTATGCTGTTTGGGAAAAAGATTACGGTGACCAACAGGGAAAAATTTATTATAATCAGTACACCTCTGAATCGGACAGTTGGTTAAATATTCCTACCCTTCTTTCTTCACCGGATGTATTCACTTCAAATAATCCCTGCGTATCCGGTTGTCACATAATTTAGGTTTCAGCCCAGATTTTTGGG
>JBAWZJ010000268.1:0-3000 GCA_037143085.1 Parachlamydiaceae bacterium
TTTTTTATTTGTAGATAAATTATTTAAAAAAAATAAGCGTGCGTAAGGTGAGTAAGAATTGAAGTTTTCAAAGAGAGGATATCTTTTTTTGATTTCGGCAGGAGAAGCAGCAATGACATCTCTGAGTTGTGGTTCGAATTCTAAATCAGCAGGAATTCGTTTGTTTTGTAACCACGCAAGAGCGGCCTTTCTATCGAGTTTATCTGCTTGATTTAGTGGCTCATCTTCGTCTGTATCGGTATCTTTATTCACAGCTTGAGATGTAGGACCAGAGATTAATTTTCCTGCAATTTTCGTCATGAATGAGACGAATGCGCGGGTGTTTTTCTTCATTTCTCGCGATTTATCGATTTCTGCATAGGAGACCTTATGATTAAAGAGTCCCTTGAGGTGTCTTTCAATCGGGTTAGAGAGTTTTACAGGTTTGTTTTTATCATCTAATTCCTCTACTAAAATAGCCGATCCGATGATTTTTCTTCCGCAACAGGGGATCGCATCCCATTCGACAAAGAGGTTGTCTACTTTTGGGCGCTCTTCCGGAGGGATTTTTGTCCACGCTTTGTAGACGGCAGAGCTAATTTGAGGAGCGCTGATTGTAACGACGCGGTCGATATGTTGGGGGAATGCGACAGCTAAGTTGAGAGCTATATTACCACCCAAGCTATGGCCTGCGACTTCGAAGCGGCCATGGATTTTGTAGATATCATTTAATTTATCCTCTAACTCCCTATTGTTGGCGATCATTTTTAGAGAAGCATCTTTTCTTCCATCGGCTTTTATGCTTGCTTGTGCTCCATCCAGAGAGTCATCTTGAAGCAAAGTGCCTCTTGCTATTACTAAAGGGGGAGCCTCACCAGGTTTTTGTGGTGTTAAGAAAAATAGAGGATGCCCTTCGCTATGAAGGTCTTCCGTTTTTGCTTCTCCGCTTAAGTTAAACCTCTCTATGTTGTAATTAACCATTTTAAAGGTCCCATCAAGTTGTTTTGATGGAATTTCGATCTCATTGAGAAGATCTTTGTCAATAAAGGTTAGACCTCTTGCTAAAGTATCTTTAATTTCGATTTCATAGTGATTGATACCAAGAGCATTAAGCTTTGTGAATTCAGGGTTTTCTCTATTTTCGTTCGCGATAGTACAGATGTTTTGGAGATGTTTCTGGACGAGATCTAAGTTAACCGTTTGGTAAGCTGTTTTTGCATCTTCTGAGAGTTTGTTATAGGGAAGACCGGCTTGGAGTTCTCTTTTTATTTTACCATCAAAGTAAGAGGCATCCAATATTTTGGACTGGGCTTCATTCAGTGTTATCTTTTTTGTAGGGTATGGTGGCGAAACATCATATTTTTTATATTCCTCGACGACCCTCATTTGTGTTCCATTATGATGAATATTTTTGTTGCTAACAGTCATCTCGCTGTTGGGTATGCGAGAGCGAGTGACCATTTCTTTGGTTGTCACTAATTTACTAGAGCCCCACAAGGAATTCAGAATGAAATTAGAGAGCCCTCCTTGAGGAGGAGTTTCTCCTTTGTTAAAAGTCTTTCCAACAACCGCGTTTATTTTGAGTGCGATAGCATCATAAACTTTTGTGAATATGTTTTTTTGAGAAGGCGTTTCGGGTGGAATTGGCTGCTGATGGAGATTACTAGTACTACCGGTTGGTGAAGGTTGCATAAAAACTCCCTTTTGTATTGTGTCTTTATTATAATAAAGTTTTTTTATTTAGTGTAGTTTTTATTTTAAAGTACTTATAATTAAATCAGAAGCTAGTGTTAAATAAATTAAGATGGGAGAGTTGGTTTTTTTGAAGCCATACTTATTGTCTATGCAATCAGTTCTATTTTAGTACATTTAGCATTTGGTCGAGCTGTTTTAGAAAAAAGCTATACCATCTCGTTGATGATGAAGCAAATATTCAGGGATATCATCTACCTTTCAGATTCTATTTGGGAGTGTCACCAACCCCTCCAACTACGCTTTGAAAAAGATCAGTCTTAGCAGTATCCGTTTTTTGAATAGAAAATGTTATTGTTGGCTTAAACCATACAAGAGTCCCACCCAGTTGTTTTCAAATTTTGTCATTTTTCCGTCCAAGAAAACCCATAGATTTGTCTGAGAGGACCAGTGCTTTCGAATGTTTCCAGCTGTTTTTTATTAGTCCTCTCTTTTGAGTGCTAAATTATTTAAAAACTATCAGATGCTACTAGTTTCTGAAAATATTTAAATGTATTTGAAATAAAATCAAATAGATGAGACAATAATAATAGAGTTTCTGAGATTGTTTTCATGGTTAGCAACCTGGCAAACGGGAAGTTGTTAGGAACTTTGAAATAAAGTGACGAGGAGAAAATGACAGTAAATCTAAATTCAATGCCGGATGAACTTATTGAGCTTGCTCGGTTATCAGAACGTGATGTGGAGGGAAAAGGGCGTATTCTACAAAATCCTGAAACCTGCAAAAAAATAAGCGATTGGCTTCGGGATAATCCGCAGGTGCTTGAAAGGTCTACCGATTTGCAAAAGATAAAAAAAACAATCGAACACAAAAGCGGAATGTATGACGGATTTTTGGGGCGTCTTCATCAAGTAGCAACTATTTTGAATTCTTCTGTAGTTAAATCGGTGTTTGTAGATGATAATAGTGAAACCTTAAGCCAGGTTGTGGCTACTAATGCCATCGATGAATTGCAAAAATTTGCTGATGAAATATGGTTATCACCTTCTACAATGGGAAGGGATGAAATTGCTGCTTGGCGGCACAAATATGAAGGTTATTTGTCTTCCGAAATTTTAAGAGGGCTACCCGAATCAAAAATCTTGCAATTTACATCTCTGATTCAGAAATTCCCGGTTTTAACAGAAATGGTAGGGAAATTACCAGAAGATGCGCAGGAATATTCAAATATATTGAAAAGTGGTGATTTAGAAAATTTCTTAGAAACTTGGGATTCGACAAAAGAGTCGGATATAAAGAAATTAGCGTGGTACATAAATCATAAAGAT
>JBAWZJ010000269.1:0-2978 GCA_037143085.1 Parachlamydiaceae bacterium
ACAGAGCCAGAGCTAAAGCAAAAGAAACAAGTTTTTGAAGATAGCCTGAACTCGACAAAGGCTGCAATCGAAGAAGGGATCGTTCCTGGCGGAGGCGTTGCCCTCTTACGCGCAATCAAAAGTATTGATAAATTGAAGCTCGAAGGGGATGAACTCGTCGGGGCTAAAATCGTTATTACAGCCTGCGAAGCACCTATACGGCAGATTATCCAAAATACTGGACATGATGGATCTGTTGTACTAGCCGACATCTTACAAGCAAAACCTAGTTTTGGATTCAACGCAATGTCAGAGAAAATCGAAGATATGATGGCTGCAGGAGTTGTTGATCCTGCTAAAATTGTTAAAAACTGCATCATGCATGCCGTTTCAGCTGCTGGAATAGTGATCATCTCTGAAGCGCTTATCGGCGAAGCTCCGGAAGATAAAGAATAGGATCTTTATCCATCATGCATGAATATCTATCCTGCGATAGACTGCAAACACCGGCTGCTTTTAGACAAGAGTTTCCGGCATCCCCTGAAGCTGTAGAATTTGTGCGATCTGTCAGACGGCAGATCGCCAATATTTTGGACGGCAAAGACTCCCGCCTACTCCTTGCTGTTGGACCTTGTTCTATCCACGACATAAAAGCTGCTGAAGAGTATGCTGTCAGGCTATCCAGTCTTGCAAAAGAAGTCTCCAGCTCGTTCTTCATTGTCATGCGCACCTATTTCGAAAAGCCCCGGACATCTGTCGGGTGGAAAGGGTTGCTATACGACCCTCATCTTAATAGTTCTGACGACATTACGACAGGAATTAGCCACGCTCGACAACTACTAATTACCCTCGCTCAAATGAAACTTCCTGCCGCGACAGAGTTTCTCGATCCAATGACGCCTCACTATATCGGAGACTTTATCTCTTGGGCTTGCATCGGAGCCCGTACGGCAGAATCACAAATTCACCGACAATTTGCTTCAGCACTATCAATGCCGATAGCCTTTAAGAATAGTACTGCCGGCAATATCGATGTGGCAATTAATGGGGTGTTGGCAGCGCTTTCCCCTCATACATTTTTTGGTGTTGATGACAATGGAAGTGTCTCTATCGTTCGTTCCAAAGGGAACCCTTATGCACATGTGATGCTTCGCGGTGGTGAAAAAGCTCCTAATTATGACCCCACTTCTGTTAGAAAAACCCTTGAGTTGTTACATTCAAATCAGCTACCTCAACGGATCATGATCGATTGTTCTCATGACAACTCTTTCCGCTCCCATGAAAAACAAGAAGTTGTTTTTGAATCCGTTATCCGTCAATACGTGAACGGAACAAAAGCTATTCGGGGCCTTGCTATTGAAAGCCACATATTTGGAGGGAACCAGCAGCTCAACGCTGATAAGTCCTGCTTGCAATATGCCGTTTCTTTAACCGATCCATGCTTGGATTGGGACAATACCGAAAGATTAATTCGCTGGGGCGCAAAGATGACGTCATGAAGAAATTCAGAACTCCTAACCTCGCTGATGTGGTGTCGGAATTGAACAAAAGACCAATCTGCAGCGCTCGGCTCCTCGGCAATAGTGCATGGAATATTCCCTCGTCGCCGATCACTGCATCTTGGTCTCTTTTTCAATTCGCCACCTATGCATCGAGGTTAGGAGTTCTGATTTTTTTTTTCCTCATCACATTATTACTGACGTCTTGCCAACAGTCCTATCTCACAGTACAAACCGATTATCTTAGCTACAAAAACCTTGCTAGTTATTATGTGGGAACGCCAGATCCTAGAATGGACTGCCCTCCAATAGGCCAACGCCTAATCATCTCTTGGTCGGTATGGAAAGAGATGCTTGCTTGTGACGATTTACACCTGGAAATTACTATTCGCTTTCGGAATAGAAAAGAATGGAAGGAAAATTTTCACATTCTGAAAAAACGGGGAACCTACGTCTACACCTTGCTCAATAATGACTATATCGATAAACAGGGAATTCTTTGTTATAAAGTAGAGTTAGTCGGCAATGGATGCGTCATTGAAGAATGGCGTCATCAAATATGGACTGAACTTATTGAAATTGAACACGACACGACTCCCCGTCCAGAACTACCTTTCGACGAATTCCAGATCGATTGGGAAGAATAGGCCATTTTTAGCTGCGTGTCTTTTAGATCGAACGTTATAACTGCACATTTACGACACAAGAAAAGATTCGATGCTCATCTGACGATCTCAAACATGAGGCTATTCACCCAGATACAAAAAATTGTTTTAGATTGTCATATGACAAACTTTGTGTTATATTAAGATGAACAGGGTAAAAAATGTGATTGAACTTTGGAACGCAGATCTATCAAAAGACGCCAAGAAACAATACATCAAATTGAATCGCAACGGAGACCGCAGGAAGCCATCGATTATCGACCTTATAGATGCCTTAGTGATGGATTTGAAGCATCATGGGCCTGTTATGAAGGACTGGCCAAATTATAGCGTTATAAACAAAAGTAGAAGTTCGTTTTACCACTGCCATTTAAGGAAGGGTAAACCTACATACGTAGCCTGTTGGAAGGTTACAAATGACAACAAAATAGAGGTTTTTTATGTCGGCACACATGAGGGAGCACCGTACTGATACACAAGAGTGTTTTTGTGTAGTTATTAATCTCCATAATTCAAAAAAATCGTACAAAATTCCTTTGTCGCATCAAAAAGAGTTAGAAAAAGTTTTAGAAAAGTATTCAGAATATGATGATACTCCAGTTGCGTGGGAAGTTTTAGCGAAAGAAAGAATCGAGAAATATAAGAAATCTGGCTTAGTGCTGCGCGGTATGCGCTATCGTGAAGGATTGTCTCAAAAACTTTTAGCAGAGCAAAGCGGTATAACTCAAAATGAAATATCGAATATTGAAAATGGCAAACGAACAGTTGGAAAGAAAGTGGCTGAAAAGCTAGCTAAAGTACTTCACTTTGACTATCGAATGCTCTTAGAATAATA
>JBAWZJ010000270.1:0-2963 GCA_037143085.1 Parachlamydiaceae bacterium
GATTGTAATTGGTTGTTCAATTATGGCCAATTAATGGGCTACGCAACAAAGCCGAACATCGGCTCTTTTAGCAAGACGAGCAGCAATAGTTCGGTTCATCCCCACCCGTGTGGGGAACATTTATTATAACCAAACAGGTAGTTGTAATGTCGCGGTTCATCCCCACCCGTGTGGGGAACATTTCTGGAGGATCAGGACAAGCTGCCGTTACCGCGGTTCATCCCCACCCGTGTGGGGAACATTTTAATTGACAATATTATAGAATTACAACCAACGGTTCATCCCCACCCGTGTGGGGAACATTTTTGGGGTAGGCTGAATAGAAACTGGGGTATGTGGAGCAATGGAACAGCCAACCGACTTAAGGATTAACCCTGCTTTCTTAACGGCCTCAACTCCCCCCGCTTGACTTCATCTGGCATAGCAAATGAATACCGTCCAAGCAGATTAAGGTGTTCATGGCAAAATGACGATAACCTAGCAACATCTTCATCGAATACAGGAAATCCTTCTTCTCGTAATTGACTCACAGCCGCTTCTATATAAATGGTGTTCCAAAGTGTAATTATGTTTAAAACCAATCCAAGGGCGCCCAATTGATCTTCTTGACCTTCTCGATAGCGCTGGTGAAGCTCTCCTCGTTTACCATGAAAAACAGCGCGAGCTAGGCTGTGTCTGCCTTCCCCTAAATTTAATTGCAGCAATGTACTACGGCGATATGATTCGTCATTGATATAGTTCAGTAAGTGAATGGTTTTTTCGATTCGTCCGATTTCTGCGATTGCTTTCGCTAAAGGAGTTGGTTTATCACCAACTTGCAGCGTTCGCATTATACCAGTAGCTGGTACCCGCCCAAGCTTCAATGAACCAGACAATCGCAATGCATCATCCCAATTAGGCGGCACCAGATCAATGTTGATACGATTTTTTGCAAGGACATTGAGTTTTCCATAATCAGCTAGCGGATCAATACGCCAAAATCTAGCCCCACCAATATCAGCTAATCTCGGACAAAATCTAGGTCCTATCAAGCGAAAAAGTCCAAATACCATATCACTGTATGCACCAGTATCTGTCATGATGCGCATAGGCTGTAATTCAGTTTGTTGTTCAAGGACCACAGCTAATAATATGAGGCTATCACGTAAAGTACCCGGTACCGTAACATCATTTAGTCCAGTTCGTTGATTGGATATCAGATTATACCAAGTGACACCGCGCCCTGACTTAAAATACTTTGGATTCGGAGCCGCATGTACGGTTCTAACAGAAACAACAAAGCGCATTCCATCAGCCGAAGCAACGTCACCACCACCCCAATATTTTTTAGCAAAGGGGATCTCATTTTGCGCAGAAACTAAAATAGAATTACTTGCCGATATTGTTTCATTGCGAATATAATTTTGATCAACCCACATGAGCCTACCACGTTTTAATGCGGGTGTGTCCTCACAAATAAAGGGTTCACGTCCAGTGTTACAAGCATCTGCAAGCAGTTCTGCGCATATACTTATTAATAAATCATCAGCGCGAGCACGTCCTTCGTTTAGGTGAGTAAACGCATCGGTAAATCGAGTCCTTGTAGCAATTTCTAGTACCATTTCAGGTAAATCAACACGGGGTAACAGCGCTTTGACCGCAGCTTTTAATGCTATTAATGAAGGAGGCTCATCGAGTTTATCCAATTGAGTTAAAATTAATTCTTCTTTACCATTGATCATTTCAAATCGAACGGCGGGATTTTGATCAATATTAGCGGCAACCAATCGGTAAGTTTGATCTAATTCTTCTGTAAGTTCTGTAATGATCACTGTTGGGTCGGTCGATAGACCAAGCGCTCGGCACACCATAGGAAGCATTGTCGCCCATTCTGCTCCGGAAGGAAGATTGGCTCGTGGATCGGCATATCTCCAGCTTGGACTAATAAATACATCTCTACGATTTAAGGATGACTGTAATTTTTTAAGAACGCAAAACGTATAAGCTTTTCGGTTGATTGTTGTTTCTTTATTGACGCGCCCCGTGATCGATGTAATTAAGGCGAGCTGACTGGTATCTGCATTTTTACAAATATCATTGACTAAAACCATAGTATCATCTGATCTGATAGTGTCATCTTCATGAGAAACATCTAGCGACTGCGGAGTTGATAGGGCTGTAGGAGCAATGATTGAATCATCATCTTTCATGTTTAAAATGGATTGTTTCAAGCTATCAGCTTGAGTTTGTGTTTCCTGAGAGACAACGACTTCAGAAATTTTTTTATTTAGCTGATCAACATAAAAAAGTTTATTGTCATGCAAAACCATACCATCTTGGTTGTCTAATAATTTTTTCATCGAAGTATAGGTGGGTTTTGATTTATCAGAGGATCTATTGATGATGCGGCACTCATCTTTAACTACAACATGTCTTTTCCATGCTTTTCCAACAATACCCATTGGCGGTTCGGTATTTTGGCTTCCTTTTAACCATTCAATACTATCAATTAGCATCTTTCCGGCTTTATTGCTTTCAAAATTCATCACGCGGAGGAGCGCTGGCAAAAATCGTTGAACGGTATTTTCTTTTTCCTCAAGTTCTTGATAGAAAACATTCCCGGGCGGTCGAATTAATGCACTAGCGTTTTCAACGGCGTGAGTAAGCTTTTCTTGGCCAATAGCTGTGTAAATTGTACTCCGAATCTCGTTATCAGTTAAATCAGTGTTCAATAATAATTTACAAGCCTCGATCATTGTAGTTGCTGCTTTATCGAGATCTTTGATCGTGCGTAATCGTGTTTTATTGTTTGCTTGTTTAGCTCTTGAAAATAAATCACGTAGCACCATACTGAGCACATCTAGTGAATCATCTTGGGCACTAGATTCAAAATCATGAGCAAAGGCAACCAACGTTGCCATTTTTCGCTCAAATGGTAGTCGATTAATCGCCGTAATTTTTGCTGTATTGGCAAAGCGAGCAAG
>JBAWZJ010000271.1:0-2959 GCA_037143085.1 Parachlamydiaceae bacterium
GTTGAGGGGATATCACGACATCTCTAATCCAAAGCCAAAATTGGTCTTCACAAACAAGACCCGGACGACTGAAACTTGTTGCCAATTCATCCGCCTGCGAGCAAGAAAGCCCTTGAGCTTTTGCCTTACCGTACAACCTCTCATAGATATCTTTTCGAATCTCCGAGATCTCTTTAGGATCATAAATGATTTGATAAGTACCTTTTGTGTAGTCATTCAGCTCACCATCACGCTTTAATTTAGGATACCTTTCTAAAAGCTCAAAATAACGCGCTAAAGCTTTTTCATCCATCACTTGTGATGTTGTCTTATCGGTAAAAGACGGGTCTAGGCGAAAAAATAGTTCGTCGGTTGGAAGATCAATGTGCAACTCATCTTTTATAAAGACTTTATTCCAAGCAGAAATAGTTTGCAGGGAGGCGTTATAAAATTCAGCAGCTAAAGGAGCACAGTCTCCACTATTTCTTTCTTTAAGCGCCCCTTGTTTGAGCTTCTCATGAATGTTATTAATAAATTTTATCTTATCTTTCAACGAAAGGTATTCAGGGGAAGAAAGGTTATCGAAAATTGTCTTGCAACTGTGTAATGGCTGTTCAATTTTAGAAAGTTTGACAAAACGTCCTTCAAAAAAACTTATCCTGGATAGCTGATCTTTACGAGAACATTGCTCTACAACTTTAACTTCGTTTAGGTATCTTGTATAAGTGACGTACTCAAATTGAGAAATTTGAACAGCAGGCAATGGCATAAAAAACCTCGGACACATTTATTTTTCTTAAACTGAACCGTCGACTATACGGCATGAATCGAATAAATTCCAGTAGATTTACGGTGAGGACGTGCCAACACCTCGTCAACTTCGTGCTGGAAGCTTTCCTTAAAGTCAAAATGCGTCGATATTGCAGAGAGAAGTCCTTTTTCAAAAGACTCCCTGCTTGGAAGATAATCAGAAAGACAACACAAAAATTCCAAATGACTCCTGCCTTGTCGATAGCTCGGCATTTTCTGCGGAAGCAAAAGAGAACGCATCACCTCGGGATCATAATCCCATAAAATCGATGTATGATGGAGCCAACGTCCTTTACATAAATACTGGGCGTTCCCCCCCCATTTTTTCTCGCCGATAACATAATCATTTTCCCTCAACGACATACCTATTGTCGGCAAAGCACGTTGATAGAAAGATGAGGCCCATTCATGAATTTTGCAGGGACAACACGTCACACCAATGTCATCAACATTGCAAATCCACGTCACAAAAATCGTATTGGAATCGACGACAACAGTCCCCCCACCGCTAAAGCGTCTAATCACAGGAAGATTCCTCTGCATAGCAACGGATTGATCGATAAGCTGTTCAGCTTTACCTGAAATCCCCATCACAATAGCGGGTGGTGTTCCCTGATTAATGATACACCAATTGCGATCATCTGCACGCAATAAAGCTTCTTCTAGACGGAGTTGTTCAACGATAGGAAATGATTAAGGCGAAGGATATTAATCAATTGCTTCACAGATGCTTTGTGGGCGAGAGAGAGCGATCATTAAAACAGAAATATCTGCTGGCGATACCCCAGAGATACGCGATGCTTGCCCCAAATTTTGAGGCTTCCCCTTATGGAGTTTCTGCTTCGCTTCATTACGCAAACCATAAACTTTTAAAAAATCAAAAGAATCAGGAACCTTAATGCTTTCAACGGTTAACAATTTCGCAATTTCAATGTTCTGCCGGCCGATATATCCAGCGTACTTAATATTTAATTCAATCTGCAAATTAGTGTCTTTTCCATGGTCGCGCAACACATCCGGATAAAGCTTCATCAACTCTTCATAAGAATTTTCAGGACGGCTAAGAAGCTGTGTCAACGAATAGCCTCGTCCATTCTCCTGCTTAAATATCTTGGTAAGGCGCTCACACTCCTCTCCAATAACCTTTTCTTTATGCTGAAGCTTCGCGTAACGAACACTATCAACGAGTCCAAGCTCATATCCATAGCGGCGCAAACGCAAATCTGCGTTATCCTGTCTCAGCAACAATCGGTGTTCGGCACGACTGGTGAACATTCTATAAGGCTCATCCAACCCCTTCGTTACTAAATCATCGATCATTACCCCTATATAGGCTTCAGAACGCCCTAAGATCAGCGGAGGCTTACCCAAAACACGACATCCGGCATTGATCCCTGCAATAATCCCCTGCCCTGCGGCCTCTTCATATCCCGATGTACCATTAATCTGCCCGGCAAAAAACAATCCACTAACACTATTACACTCTAGAGAATAAGACATCTGTCCACTAACAACATAATCATACTCAATGGCATATGCTGGACGCATAATCTCAGCATCGCGCAAAGCGGGGATACTATGAATTAAATCCATTTGCACATCGAATGGGAGTGATGATGAAATCCCATTGACATACACTTCCTCGGTATTCAACCCTTCAGGCTCAAGAAATAGCTGATGCCGCTCTTTATCAGCAAAGCGAACAATTTTATCTTCAATTGAAGGGCAGTAACGGGTGCCAATCCCCTTAATTTTACCGGAATACATTGGAGACCGGTGGAGATTAGCTAAAATGATTTCTTTTGTTTTTTCTGTCGTATACGTGATATGGCACGACACCTGAGCAAGACGAGGAGTTTCTTCGTCATCAAAAGAGAAACGAACTCCCTCATCGCCAGCTTGCTCTTCTGTCATACTGTAGTCAATGGAACGTCGATTAATGCGCGGCGGTGTTCCTGTCTTGAGACGACCTAATTTAAGACCAAGTTTTTCTAAATTTGCAGAAAGTCCAACCGATGGTTGATCCCCGGCACGGCCTCCAGAATAGTTTGTCTCGCCGATATGGAGCATCCCCCGGAGAAATGTCCCTGAAGAAAGGATTAATGTTTTTGTGTGATAAACGATCCCCTCTTTCGTTATAACTCCAGCAATAGCACCACCAATAACGAGC
>JBAWZJ010000272.1:0-2935 GCA_037143085.1 Parachlamydiaceae bacterium
GCAAAACAATTTTTGAAAGACGTTCGGTATAGTCTAAGTTGTTGATTATAAATCAATAAAATATTTTCTGTGTTTTCCTAGTAAAAATTGTTGTTACAAAAAAAATAAAATGTTAGAAAAAAGAAAATTATTGATTGCCAACAAGCAAGAATTTGTTGTATACCGAGCGTCATTAAAAAGTTGGCGTTCGGTATAAGTTTTCGACCTTCTTCAACAAATAACTCCTTTAACAAGTGTGTTTCTTATGGATGTTTTAAAAATCACGGGCGGAACGCCTCTTAGAGGTTATGTTAAGGCTGCAGGCGCAAAGAATGCGATGACAAAGCTTCTCGTGGCTTCTCTCTTATCTGATAAAAAATGCCGCTTCTATAATGTTCCAGATATTGGTGATGTTGAAGTGACGGTGGCTCTGTGCCAAGAGATTGGGATGCGTGTTGACTGGGACCGCAAAGCTGGCATCATGGAAGTGATTACTAAAGAACTTAAAACATCCTATATCCCTCAACGGTTTTCTGGGGCTAACAGAATCCCCATCCTAATGATAGGGGCCCTGCTAGGGCGTACTGAAGAAGATATCATCGTTCCAACGGTTGGAGGCTGTGCTATCGGCTCCCGCTCTGTTGACTTTCATATAGAGGCCTTGCAGAAGCTTGGAGCAAGCATTGAGTATCGAGGGATGAAGAAAGAGGGTGCCTATTTTGCCCATGCTCATAATGGCTTGAAAGGGACATTGATCCATTTACCATACCCTTCTATCGGTGCGACGGAAAATACCATCCTTGCAGGTGTCACAGCGAGAGGCATTACTGTCATTAAAAATGCGGCTATAGAGCCGGAAATTGTTGATCTTATCCTTTTCCTGCAAAAGCTTGGAGCTATTATTACAATGGACGTCGATAGGACGATCCGTATTCAAGGGACGCGTCGTTTCTATGAAGTTGAACATAGCGTCGTTCCTGACCGTATCGAAGCTGCTTCTTGGGGAATGGCTGCAATCAGTTCAAAAGGGCGTGTGTTCGTAGAAGGCGCTCAACACCATAACATGGTGACGTTCCTTAATAAAATTAGAGAGATTGGTGGTGGCTTTGATGTGAAGGGCAATGGCATCGAATTCTATTACGATGGGCCGACTCAAGGGGGATTGCACCTGGAAACGGATGTCCATCCTGGCTTTATGACCGACTGGCAACAGCCTTTTGTTGTTCTTCTCACTCAAGCTTCAGGCTCTTCTGTTGTTCATGAGACTGTCTATGAAAACAGGTTCGGCTATACGGATGTTCTTAAAGAGATGGGGGCAGATATTACACTGTTTAGACAGTGTCTTGGAGGCAAACAGTGCCGATTTGCTTCACAAAGTTTCTGTCATAGCTTGATCGTTAAAGGGGCTTCTCCTCTCGTTGCTAAAAATATTGCCATCCCGGACCTTCGTGCTGGGTTTGCTTATGTCATGGCTGCTGTTCTGGCAACAGGAACGAGTGAGCTCTCTGGTCTGCATTTCCTTGATAGGGGTTATGAAAATCTAACTTCGAAGCTGCAAGGGCTAGGTGTAAACGCCGTGCGAGAGCAGATTCTTGTTAAATCAGAGAAGGAACGATCCCTTCCAATGGCGATGGCTACCACTTAGCTGTTGGAGGCATCGAACAGAGGATTGCCTCGGGTTTTTCTGTGAGAAGAATTTTCTAAAGAAACCAATTTCATCCTCTTAATTTATTTAATTAGTTGCTGAACCTCCGTATAAACCCTTGATTTATATTGGCTTTTATGATAAAATAGTGGGGAAATAATAATTTATTATGGAGTTATTATGATGTTTTCAATTAATGGTTATTCTGGCCCTGAAGGTGCGAACTGGGGTGGATCGCTGGCCGCTGACGTCTGTCAGAAAGATGAAACTTACATTTATCATACGGCTATGGCTATCTTTTTTTCTGTAATGATCCCCTTATCTGTCTATCTGATTTCACGTATATGTAAAAAAGCGGTTTCTGATTCTAACACAGATGCGAGAGTCCATCACTTAGGTCATAGTGCATTTCGTCCATCGAAGGAACCCGATCGATTGGATCTTCAGTTGATTTCTGATCTTGGACCAGCAAAAATTGATGCTCATGGACGTGCTTACCATGGAATCTCCTTAGCACAACTGGGACAAAATCTAGCAAACAGTTCAACGCTTACCCACACTGACAAAGGAACGTACGGTACTTTTAAAAAACGTAATTGAGTTTGAAAACAGCCTCTTAACGAGCAGCTGCTTCCTACCATAATATGTCAGTTACCACTTAGCTGTTGGAGGCATCGAACAGAGGATTGCCTCAGGATTTCCACCAGATAAAAAGCCAAAACGTGTTCCTCTATCATAAAGAAGGTTGAATTCTACGTAGTGCGCCCGAAGCTCTTGTTGCCTTTCCTTCTCTTTTGCTGAATAATCACTATCAACTCGTTTTTGATAAATTGGCAGAATACAGTCTAGAAATGTTTTTCCCACGTTTTTCCACATGCCAATATCATTGTCAAAATTTCCAGTGTTGTAATGATCAAAAAAGATCCCTCCAACACCTCGTTCTTTCTTCCAATGGGGGATGAAAAAATATTCTCGTGCATTTTGAGAAAAAGTAGCATACAGATCATTGCCAAAAGGGTTTAATGCTGTTTTTGCTATGTTGTGGAAGTGGTTTGTGTCTTCCTCGTACGGAAATCCCATAGGAGTCAAGTCGTAACCCCCCCCGAACCAAAATCTATCTGAGGTCTCAATATAACGGACATTCATATGTACTGTGGGCGCATGGGGATTTGCCATGTGGGTGATCAGGCTAATCCCTGTAGCAAAAAATGGACCGCTTCCATCTTGCATAGGAAAGGTGTCTCCCCACACCCCAGACCAGTTGACGGCTGCTTTTTCAAAGGCATCACCGCGGATTAGTGACATTTCTCC
>JBAWZJ010000273.1:0-2917 GCA_037143085.1 Parachlamydiaceae bacterium
CTATTGGGACGACTTAAATTCTCACTTTCAGCTATGAGCAGTATATACTGGTTCCTGTTGAAAGTCACAATTTTTTCACGCTCATCCCAGCAATTTTAAATTGAGTGAATCTGTTGCAGACTAAAAGTTCTGAATTTGTCTCTTCACGTTCATTTAAGGGGGGAGCGCTCATTGGAAATTGACTCAAAATAGCCGTGAGGCTATTTTTTTTTTGTACCTTCTTTTCTTTTAAGACCCATTGTTTTCGAATCATTGGATGTGCCAGATTGAGCATGCCAGTTTGTTCTACCGTAAATAGCTGTAAAGTCTTAAAGGTTATGAGAACAATTTCTTTGCTTAGATTGTCCCTATGAGTGTCTCGAGCATGGAAAAGTAAGCCTTGAATTGAATTCCAATGCTGTTTATTATCCTTTTCAGTTGTTCCACAGAGGACTTTTATTCTGCTTGTGGAGTTTTTTTACATACTAAACTATACCGAACAGGTTTTAATAACCTCTCTCTTATTCAAGGAATTTTATGTTTAAAAGTAAGTTTAGCATTTTATTACTTTCTCTTTTGACTCAATCTTTAATTGCAGAAATGCCGTCTTTGACTGAAGAGGAGTCAAGAGCTTTGCTTCTAGTGATTGCAGATCAAAACCACTTTTCAGCTGATACGAGGCTGGTTGCTTTTAAAACGTTACAGTCTAATGCTCCAAAAACAGAACCTCACTACTTCCTCTACTGTGAACCCGAAGAGGTCAATGTCGTAAAAGAAGTTCCTTCTAACATATATTCCGAAATCGTTCAATCGATGACCATTTCTTGTGTGGATGCGTTTGTCTACGATTTCGAAAATAAAGCCTATTTTATGATCCAGAGAACAACCCCTCCTGGAAAGGGGAAATGGTGGATTCCTGGCGGCCGAATTTTTAAAGGCGAGTCATTTTACGAAAGTGCCGTACGTAAGACCAAAAGGGAAAGTGGTATGGATATTTGTCCTATTGCCCAACTAGGCACATACTCTACGTATTTTCCTGAATCGGCTTGGGGGCCTAATGTACACACCGATACTAAAAATACAGCTATCTTAGCACTATGTGATAACCAAAATTTCTATCTTGATACAGATCACCAAGCCGCTAAATGGGTTTTAATTGACGAGGCTCCTGAAGACCCATATATTCTTGCCGTTTACAAAGAGGCGAGAAAAAAACTTGCAGAGTTAGGATTCATAAATTAAATCCCGACTTCCCTCATAAATCCTGCAATAGTCCGATTGGTTCATTGTCCACTCCAGTCTATTTTCAGCTGGTTATCTACTTGGTGTACTCCAGGTGTGGATAAAGTCTGTTGTTCAATCCATTTTTTTCCTTAGTATTGACTGCTCCACTTAATGTCACAGTGTCATTATCTATGGTGATTTATTCAACAACTCCATTTAAGGGCGCAAGTTGGGTTTAAATTAGACCTTTGGCATAACTAATGTTCTGTCATTTTTCAATTTTTGTGGCTTTTTTCTACATAATTGAATACAGTAGACGCGAAAACAATAATTAAATTTTTAATAAAATATGTCATCTCAAGATAATTACGTACATGCAAAATTTGGTATCGATGAAATTTACATTCATCAAGGATTCACATATAGTTTGTTAGAGAAATTACATCAACGGGCAGTGTTCAGTTTAGATGGTGAAGACAACATCGTTCAAAAATATACCTCACACGACATGATTTTAATTTTTCACAACCAGGTCCCTAGCCAAAGTCTAATTTATCGCTTTATTAAGTTTGTTGATCAGGATGTCGACAAAGAGAATTTTATAAAATCGAATACTTTGCTCAATGAAGAAGAACTTTTTTTGACGATTAAGTCAAAAAAATTTGTTTTAATCACTAGCAAAATTCTTTTGAAAGAAATCTGTACTCCTGTTTTGAAATAAGTTGGTGACGTTTCGTGGTAAATTAAAGGGAATCTACAGCAAACAAAAAGTTCTGAAGACGTCTCTTCACCTCCAATCCAAATTAAGGCTTCGGTGTTATGATATAAGTCTTTTTTATTTAGTGGCTTACAATACGAAAATTGCATCTAAAATTTCCGTCGAGTAAAGCTCATTTAACCACTAGATTAAACGAAACTGCAGTAAAAACCATTTAGTTTTTACCTCTTTCCTGCTAAACTTCCCGATTTTAATAAATCTTTGAAGGAAAACTAATATGAGAGTTCTATATGCAATTGCTTTGATTGTAGGGGTTATAAGCATCAATACAACTGCTTATGCGAATAAACTCGATCTTTCTCACAAAAAATTACAGGCTATTCCAGCCGAGCTTTATGAGGAATCAGCCCTGGAAGAACTCTGGTTAGACGATAACCAAATAATGCAAATTCCTGAAGAAATTCGATATTTATCGAAGCTTAAGAAATTCAGCATTTATAAGAATCAATTGGATTCCCTGGATGTTCTTTGTCACATGATTCAATTAGAAAAAATAAATGCCAGCGTAAACAATCTCTCTTCTTTGCCAGAACAAATTGGAAACTTAAAAAACCTTCAAGTTTTAGATTTGAATTACAATCAAATAAGCGAATTGCCAAATTCCGTAGGAAATCTTTTAGATTTGCGCTTTATTTTATTAGCAAGCAATCGATTTAATTCTCTTCCTCATCCCTTCCACAACTTAACTTCCCTCATCTATTTGAACATCTCATTTAATTCCTTCTCTATCCTTCCTGAATGGATTGGAGATTTATCCAATCTTATAGAGCTGCGTCTTCAGAACAATCAATTAATTACTCTACCTGAGTCATTAGGAAGGTTAACAAAACTAAAAGAAATTTATGCAATGAACAACAGAATAACGTCTCTTCCTTCTTCTTTAGGAGAATGCGAAAGCCTTCAGAGGCTCATATTGGAAAATAATCAGCTAGAGAC
>JBAWZJ010000274.1:0-2863 GCA_037143085.1 Parachlamydiaceae bacterium
CATTAATTGCTTCCATGAAAATTTCTAAAAATATGCTCAGCAAAATGTTTGGAAATTATTTATTTAATTGCACTGGTTCGCTAAGAAATTACGATCGCACCGAAGATCTGAAAAAAATAAACCTGCCTTGCTTAATCGTTCATGGAAAATTTGACTATATTGTTTCCGAATGCGCAACTTTATCGCGGGATTATTTACCAAATGCAGAATTGCACATATTAGAAAATTGCTCGCATCATACATTTTTAGAAGATCCAGAAACTTACCATAAAATACTGACATCGTTTCTGAATAAGTATAAGTTTATGACAAAAAAATGATGGCTTCAGATTCTAAAACTTCCAGATCATAGTCAACCATACCTTCCAGAAGAACTACTAACTAATAACCCAAATTTAGAAATTCAATTTGCAAAATAATCAGTTCATCAAGCAGTTGTGTACCAGCATCTGGTTTAAATTTCCCATTTTAACACTTACGTAGCTTTGGTGAAAGGTTTACTCAGCGCAAAAAATATTGATCGTTGTGGTCATTTGTGTTAAAGATAATGCACAAAAAAACTATGGGGTAAAAATGAAAAGAAAAAAACAACTTATTCTCGCCCTTAGTTTTGCCTTCACTTGGGGCTATTGTCAAGAAAATCCAAATCAAGAAAACCAAATACAAGGATTTGAAATGAACTATAGTATCGAAGAACAACAGAAGAAAATTTTTATTGGTTTGGAGTTGAGAACAAATAACGAAGAATGTTCCTCTACAATGCCGATACACAAAGATAAATTTTTTAATGAAAATATTCCTGCAAAAATTCCCAACAAGATTAATGGTGATATTTTTGCTCTTTATACTAACTATGAAGGAGATTACACCAAACCTTATTCATGGATCCTTGGATGCGAAGTGTCTAGTTTAAATGAAATACCTGTAGGACTTGTCGGTAAAGTCATTCCAGAAGCAAAGTATGCCGTTTTTACAACACAAGGAGAATTTCCCCAAGGGTTGATTGCTGCATGGCAGGCGGTTTGGCAATCAAATCTTTCCCGCTCCTATACAAGCGATTTTGAACTATACCGTTCTGATTTTCACCCTCAACAAAATCCTGAAGTAAAGGTTTATATTGCTATAGAAGACACAAAGAATGTTCTTCTACAATCGGTTTTGCAAGGTAGATTGGATACTTTACGTTCTAGTTCCGTATGTAGTCCACTATCCCAAGCTGATTTCAAAGATACGAACCAAAATAGCGTATATGCTTGGGGTATCGATTACGCTCCAGGAAATGGAGTCATTGAGAAAAATAAAAATCGCACTCCAACAGAAACAGAAATAGATGAGGTTATTCAATATTTTTCTAAAAAAAATCTTCCTTTTATCTGGTGGACATCGTCAAAAATTTTAGAAACCAAAGGTTTTCAATTCGGAGGTGTTCTTACAGGAATAGCTCTCGATATATCTGAAAAGGTTCCTTCGCCCCCCAAAACATCAGCAGACCTCCAAATTAAGATTGTTGAGTCACAAACCAGTCTAGATTCCTTTACCGAACTTGCTGCAGAAGCATTTGCTATGAATAGTAACGCAACAGAGCAATGGCGAGCTTTGAGTGCCTCTGTTATGGAGCACGGTGAACAAGTTCATTTCTTGGCTTACTTAAATGGAATTCCAGTTGGAACAGCAACTCTTTCGGTATCACCTTCTTCTGCTGGTATTTGGAGTTTAGCAATATCACCAGAGCACCGCAAGCATGGTATTGGAGCTGCTCTAGTTCATACAGCACTTGTTGAAGCAAAGAAACGTCAATATAATCAAGTTATGGCTATCCTAATGCCAAAAGGAATGGCTTGGGGATTATTTACAAAACTAGGATTTAAAGAGGTTTGTGAGTTTCCTTTCTATGTCTACGGTATTTCTGCTAAAGAACTCGAAAAATAAAATAATCTTGTTTTAGTGGAACCATTATATCTACAAGAAAAATAAGTTGTTGTGTACGATTTTGATTAAATGTGATGATTTAAAACTAGTAGAGAATACGATACTTTGAATCACGTCGGTATAACGAGGTTTTTAAAATGACAGAGGCTCACACAGAATACTCCAAAAAACAGTTCTTGTTTCTTTGGTTTTTTTGCCTCATCGGCTCTTGGTCTCTTTTTCCATACATTTATTATTTAGAAATTCTTCCTCCTTCAATATCTATTTTAAATGCATTTTTTATGAGCTCGATTCAAACAGCTATTCTTTTTGGAGTAGCTTGCTATGTGAGTTACAAAATCTTACCCAAAACAGACTTGCACACTTTTATTGTAAAAAATATCTTCAAGCAAATTCTCTTTCCAGGGGTGATTTCAGGATTGTTTGTTAGCTTGATCATCTTTTCTCTTGATAAAACAGTTTTCCTAAAAACTCTCTTTTCAGAAATTCATCCTCCACCATTTTGGGCTGGAGCATTAGCTTCTATTTATAGTGCAGTGAATGAAGAAGTTTTGGTCCGATTATTTTTATTCACCTTTATCTATTTTGTTTTCAGAAAATTCATCAGTTACACTCTTTATATAAACCTTTCACTAAAATAAAATTTCAAAACCTTCATAGAGACCTTGAATCGTCACATCCTCAATGAAAAAAGAGGAAACTTCACCAACAAAAGGACGCTCACAAATTGTTGTAATAAACGACTCTACAATAGGGATGGGTCCTTGAATATGGAATTCTACTTGCCCTCTTGGAAGATTGCGAACCACCCCTTTTAAACCATACTGCCGAGCTGTTTTTTTCACCATAGCCCTAAAGCCAACACCTTGAACCCTCCCCTCCCCAACAACTCGTTTCTCTATCATTTTTTTACCCACACTTTCCATTTTTTTTA
>JBAWZJ010000275.1:0-2846 GCA_037143085.1 Parachlamydiaceae bacterium
GCTTTGAAGCAGCCAAAATTCTCATTTTGAACTATGAGCAGTATATACCGAACGTTATTCAAAAGTTGGCGTTTCTAGCTGATAGTCTTGGATGATGTGAAGTCAAAAAAACACGTAAATTTTACGCAACTGACTGAAAAGACTGGCACAAAAGGGGGTAAATCAGCAAAATTGACTCTCTTTCAACTCATTGGCAACACTCCTTATATAACAAGTTAAATAGACCTCTTGCATGATTCAGGTTCGTCGATTTTTGGGTTATTTTAGCCTATTTTCGATTCAAATTACAGGAGCTATATACGAAAGTTGATATTGCCTCTCCAATTTGAATCGAAAATAGACTCAAAAGAACCAAAAAAATGACTGCACCTGAATCATGCAAGAGGTCTAATGAACATTTCCTCAAAATTCTATTCATCTATTAATACTTGTCTTAACGGTTACAGCCAAGTAATGCTCCAAAACAACCGGTTTACGGGTTTTTTATTTTTACTTGGAATTCTGATTAATTCGTGGACGATGGCATTAGGAAGCCTTCTTGGAGTCGTCATAGCTTCATTTTCTGCTCGAATGCTAAAATACTCAGAACAAAATATCAAAGATGGTATTTATGGTTTCAATGGCGTTTTAGTGGGCGTCGCCTCCGTTTTTTATCTCGGATTTAACTACGTCTCTTTATGTGCTATAATCCCGTTTGCATTCCTCTCATCCTTATTGACTCATTATTTTCTGAAATTCAACATTCCACCACTGACTGCTCCTTTTGTGATATGCACGTGGGCCCTATTAACCATCGATTTTACATTCGATGCAGGCTCTCTCCCTATTTCACAAACTACATCTCTTTATGCATTAGGAAGGGGGATCGGCCAAGTAATGTTTCAAGCTAATGCTCTGAGTGGTACCATTTTTTTATTAGGGCTCGCGATAAGTTCTTGGTTAATCGCCTTCTTTGGGTTGTTAGGTTCGCTTGTTGGTTTGCTCATAGCTGCAGTACTGTTTTTCCCCGAAATTTCAATAGATGCGGGTTTGTACGGTTATAATGCCGTGCTATGTGGTATCGTCTTTGCCGGAAAGACAAAACGTTCTTTTGGACTCAGCATATTTGCTATGATTCTTTCTGTCATCATTACCTATTTAATGATGAATCTTTCTTTTGTTGTTTTAACAGCACCGTTTATCTTGTCAACATGGAGTGTAATGCTTATCAACCGCTTTCAGACATCGTCCGAAACCCAATCATCCAAAGGGTAAGAAACTGGGATCTCCTAATTATAGCAATAAGGTCGATTCCCTATATTTACCAACAAGCGGCTTTCCCGCATCGGGCGATCCCAACCTATTTATTCCTCGAATAGCGAAACAACATCAGTAGCATAGCATAGATCATAGCTGCTAAAAAATCCCACCTTCCTGATGTGTTTGATTTGTAGGCGTCTGTTATCCATTCGTGATATTAGCTTGTATTTCATGCAGCGAATGCGCTTTCTAATCCATTCATCCATTTTTAAAAGTTTCCTCTCATGGTGAGGAATTGAAAAAAAATGTTAAATTTTTTAGGTCTTCTCTCGGTAATGTGCTCATTTGAGAGAGTTGCAGAATTCCACTTGGGCCAAATTTGCGCTTTTAATTCCGGATTCGGCTTTCAAGCTAGCCAAAATTCCAAGTGGAACCAGTATACCTTTATTTGAAAGAAATGTATTTTTCCGATTGTTGGGTTAATGTTTGAGAATCGATTTTACAATTGTTTGAATTTCTTCTTTTAGTTGTTTAAAATTTGGGGTGTATTTTCTATTTTTATCCTTACGCATCTCTATAAGTTTTTCAAATTTGGGAAATTTAAAGCCGGGGTCCTGTCTTTGTGTTGTTTCATAATGTTTTGCCAAAAGATTATAGTCATCATCATTCCATGCGTTAGGAAGATCTTCAGCAAGCGCTTCGTAAAATTGTTGAGATATAGGAACAGCAGGATTTACCACAAAAGCCTCCTTAGCTAAGCAGTGGATTCAGTAAGGGATCGCAAACGAGCAGCGATCATTTCAAAGAGACGTCTTTCCTCAGGGGATATGGAATTGGTTATCAACCCTTGCAGTGTTTCATTGTTACCGCTTTTCTTTATCTCTTCCATCCCCTGTTTTAAGCCCTCGATGACGTTTGTCAGGAGATCATCATAGGTGATTGGGGACTTTCTGCCTTCATTAAACGTATCCTTTACAAGTTTTCTTAAAAAATCTTTGTTTGCTATGTTAGTTTCTCCTTGAAGGATCCAGCCCATACCAATTAAAATATGGTCGGCAACATCTTTTTGTTTATTTTTGATATAATTAGCGAATACACCGACATAATTCTCCAGGGTTTCAGGTAGGTCATCTCCTGGTGTATTAACACAGCCATTATCGATTGCAACCAAATTTTTATCGATTTTACCTTGATTTATTGTATACATCCAGTTTCCTAGATTTGCCATAGGATATGGTCCAAGTCCTTCCTTAAGATCTGGCCTCAAGGAGATGAATCTATCTGAATTTCCAATTAACATGTCAAAAGCAGCTAAACGACCAATATCTTTCATTCGTTGTTTAATGCCTTTGTTGAATTGTTCTTTTAAATTAGGGTCTTCGATTAAATCCTGAAAGGTCGTTCCTTTTACTTTAGCCATGATCATAACATCTTTATCCTCTTGATTATAGCGTGGCGAATACGTTTTTAATTCAGCTACTTGATCTTTATTCAACATGTGACTTTCAGGTACTTCTAAAGAGCAGCTTTTTAGATAAATATTGAGAAGATATGTACATGTTCACGGGTGCTTAACAAAATCGCTGCGCGATTTTCTTAATCACTCG
>JBAWZJ010000276.1:0-2837 GCA_037143085.1 Parachlamydiaceae bacterium
GGGGGCGAATGGGGGTTAATTCTCGATAAAAGAAATTGTAAGTCTATTTATTCACGCTTAGGTGTTCATTTGACAGCTAACCAATTGCCTTCTAATTTTTCCGTCAGTGTGGACCTTGCATGGAACAAACGATTAACACCTCCGAAGAATAGTATCCAGGAGAGGTTTGCCTCTTTTGGTGACTCATTTACAATTTATGGCGTCAGTCAGGACTGGAATAGCCTTGATTATGCACTGTCAATTTCAACAAATGTTCGCAGCGGATGGCGGATTTATGTTGAAGGGATTGGAGAGGTATGGAATCATTCATCTACGTATAATGTACAACTCGGCATAGAGAAGAGTTGGTAACTGACCTTACGCAAACCAAGAGGGATGTTTTAGAATGGCACAAGCTGATATTGGATTGATAGGACTTGCCGTAATGGGGCAAAATTTAGCTATGAATATGAATGATCACGGGTTTACCGTGGCTGTATTCAATCGGACTGTCTCCAAGGTAGATGAATTTATGAAGGGACCGGCCAAAGGATCTCACATCATCGGCACCCACTCCCTCGAGGAGTTCTTCAAAGCCCTTAAGAAACCACGTCGTGTCATGTTGATGGTTAAGGCGGGAGACCCTGTTGATGAATTCATCGAACTGTGCACCCCATACATGGAACCCGGCGATATCATCATCGATGGAGGCAATAGTCTTTTCACTGATACCAACCGACGTGTGCAAACGTTAAAACAAAAAGGCATTATCTTCATTGGTGCGGGAATTTCCGGTGGAGAAGAGGGCGCCCGTCATGGACCTTCCATTATGCCTGGCGGCAATCCTGAGGGATGGCCTCACGTAAAATCCATTTTTCAATCGATAGCTGCTAAAGCAGATAATGGTGAGCCCTGCTGCGACTGGGTCGGAGATGAGGGGGCAGGACACTATGTTAAGATGGTGCATAATGGGATTGAATACGGAGACATGCAGCTGATCTGCGAGGCGTATAGTCTTCTGAAAACGGGCCTTGGATTAAGCGAAGAGGAAATCGGTTCCATATTCAAAGAATGGAATAAAGGAGAGCTGAATAGCTATCTCATTGAAATTACAAGTCATATTTTCTCGTTCAAAGATAGCGACGGCAAACCCCTCCTAGATAAAATCCTCGATGTCGCAGGGCAAAAAGGAACAGGAAAATGGACTGTGATTAATGCTCTCGATTTAGGGATGCCTCTCACATTGATTAGTGAAGCTGTATTTGCTCGTTGTCTATCGGCTCTAAAAGATGAAAGGGTCGCTGCAAGCACTCTTTTAGATGGTCCAACGCCTCATTTTACTGGAAATAAGGGTGAATTGATAGAAAGCGTAAAGAATGCTCTCTATGCTTCCAAAATTATCAGTTATGCTCAGGGTTTTATGCTAATGAAGCAGGCTGCTCAAGAATATCACTGGAAACTCAACTATGGCGCTGTGGCATTGATGTGGCGCGGCGGATGTATTATTCGCAGCCGATTCCTTGGAAAAATCAAAGAAGCCTTCGATAAAAACAAAGACCTTAAAAATCTCCTTCTTGACGATTTCTTTCGAGGGGAGCTTAAAAAGACTCAGATGGGGTGGCGCAAGACTGTCGTTGCAGCGGTAGAGATGGGTATACCAACTCCTTGCTTTGCTACAGCACTATCGTTTTATGACGGCTACCGTTCAGCTAGACTGCCATCCAACCTGCTGCAAGCCCAGCGCGATTACTTCGGCGCTCATACATACGAGCGAACAGATAAACCGCGCGGACAGTTTTTCCATTCAAATTGGACAGGAACAGGTGGAACCGTTAGCTCCTCGACTTACAATGCTTAAACGCTAAAAACGATAGTTGAAACCCGATTTACCAAAAGCAGGCTTTTGGCTGCATCACAAGCCGTGGCATGTTAATGATTTTAAAGCGGACTGTTGCAGGATTTAGGGGGTAAGTCGGATTTCAATACCGTTTTTAGGTTAATAACAGATTCCGGCACTGCAAATGACATGTTGATGTGCTCATCCACAAGAGACAAAACTCTCAAAAATAGATGGGCACTCCTAACGTGTCAGAGATATGTATTTTTTCGATAAGGTTTTTGAGGTATTTATCGAGGTCTTCAAAAGCATTCAATTCGCTGAGATTAAACCAACCATATTCCGTATGTTCCTCACTTAACCGAAGTTCACCTTCATCAGCCTTACCGATATATGTCAAACGCACAATATGCCGTTCCTCATTGAGAATAATGTCTTGGGCTCCAATAAGACGAGGTTCTTCTTTCAATTTCAGGCCCGTTTCTTCCAACACTTCGCGCTCTAAGTTCTCCATTAAAGTTTTTCCCAAATCAATACGTCCCCCAGGGATATCCCATTTATGAGAAACCTCTCGATATTTTTCGCTAGAACGACGAAGCAACAAAAATTGACCCTTGCTATTTTTTAGTAAGACTTTAACTCCAACTTGAAGTTGCATATCAACCTCTTGTGCAAATTGATTTAGGTTAATTGTGCTGATCCACGAGGCTTTTTGCTATTTTCTACGTGGTGGGTGGGAAGGTGGCTGCCATTACAAACTGTTGTGAAGCAAAAGAATGCGTCAATTAACCGTCTTCATCTGCTGTTTTTAGATTAAGCTTTATGTCTAGTTTTGATTGAGTCTTTGCATTCTAGAATCTTGAGGACGATCTCATCAATAGTTAAATCCGAGGTGTCGACAATAAAGGCATCTTCAGCTTGCTTGAGGGGCGACGCTTCTCGCGTCATGTCGTAGGTGTCGCGTTCCTCAATTTCTTTTAAAACTTGCTCTTGCGTCAATGTCTGCGCTTCTTCGGGAAAC
>JBAWZJ010000277.1:0-2831 GCA_037143085.1 Parachlamydiaceae bacterium
ACCCAAAAATCTGGGCTGAAACCTAAATTATGTGACAACCGGATACGCAGGGAAACTTCTTAAAAGGGATTCCAGTACATTAACACAACTTGTTAGTCGCTTCCAAATTAAGATAACAAAAGATCCTTTTGCATATAAAAAGGTGGAGTTCATGCGAGACTGGCTAAGGCAATGAACTAAAAAAACACCCGAATACCATGGCCTGACCCCTTTATGGCCTGACCCCTTTATAGGAAATGGTCGTGGTGCTAGATACATCCTTTGTCAGCAATATTATGTTTTAGCCCGTAAAAGTGGCATGTATACGAGGAAAAAAGGATTGGATAAGGAGACCAATAAGGAATTGCTTTTCAAACATCTCCGGGATAATGCAAAAAATGGTTCCAAATTTAGTGAATTACAACAGGTTACACCATTTCTTTCAAGGAGCCAAGTTCAAAAGCTTCTTATAGAGCTGAAATCTGAAAATAAGGTTCGCATAGAAGGAAAAACTCGTTCCAGTATCTGGTTTCCAGAGTAAACTAATTGAACTCGAGTAAAAGCAGAATACATTGCATCCAGAACCGACCAAAGCAGTTATATAGAACCCTTCTAGAGTATCTCAGGAGGTGAGACGATCTGGCCATAGTATGGAGCAATAACGGAGCAATAACGAAACAAGTCAAACCAAAAACGAACCCAAACGAGTTCATATAGCACACTTCTAGAGTATCTCAGGAGGTTGGGCGATCTGGTCATAGTTTGGAGCAATCCGGAGCAATAGCGGAGCAAATCGAGTTCAAAAGTTTATAAAAAATTATCAAAACAGATCGACCAGAGGATATTTCCACGCCAAAGTCCAGCAGTTGTTCGAGTAAATGGATGTATTATGGTTGCGACCCTTTAACGATCTTGAGAGCAGCATTGTAGTCTTCTTTCATTGTCGTTTTGTATCCAAAAAGATAACCTGGTTCTTCAGTTACAGTATGATATCTCAACCCGCCGTGTTTTGCCGTGGCAATACCTATTTCTGGGTCATGTATTTCTTCTTCTCTAGCATCAATAACAAAAATTTCAATTTCTATCTCATGAGAAGTGAATGGGTAATTTTTGAGAAATGGACGCAATCGCTCATTTGCGTTGATAGGTGTTAGAAATTCTTCAACACAACCAACTAATATCTTGCGAAGAGTTTCTTGATTTAAAGGACCTCGAATTTGAAAACTCAATCCTATTACATTCACACAACCAGCCATTCCCCCTGTACTTCCAATTAATTTCATGTTGTATTGTTTTGATAGCTTAGCGGCAACTTCATCCGTTATTTGGTCAGCAATAACCACATAATCCGCAGGAATATATTGATTGTCCACAGAACTAACTCCTTGATTCAAAGAATAACACAACATAAAACAAGCAAAGGTGGAAATTATCAACCTTTGCATACTAGTTACCTTTTGACTTGAGATGTTCGAATTTTGCAATTGTTTCATGTACTAGAAGATTTACTTTTGGGATTATGTGAGGAGTGACTACAATTTGGACAAACAACCATTGCATCTTCCGATAATGTTGCCCATGCATCGTGACAGAAAGGGCACTGTAACCAATTAGAAGATAGACTGATAGCACATTCCAAGACCGATGAATCGGAATTTTTCAAATATTCTTCCATTACAGAAGAGATGATTTTCTTTAGATTAGAAACTGATTGTTCCCTATCTTTTTTTAAATCTCCTTGCCATCTGGCTATTGAACTATCCTGAACACTATCATGAATCATTTCTAAGGTATTTATCTCTGACTGTATTATGTCATAATGAATTTTTGATACTGATTCGAGAGCATTTAATAGACCTGACAAATCCGATACAAATTTGAATAAGTCAATTTCACCACTTTCAAAGAGATCCACCTCTCTTTTCATCAAAATTAATTGTTTAACGTCTCTTAAGTTAGTCATAATGATCACCTTATCTTACCATAAAAAACCGTTACAACTCCCCCCTCCTCCGTGATCACAGAAATATTATTTATGGAGTCGTAAAATTGCATTCGGCCCGACACCTTATTTGGTAATGATATTCCATTATTTATAGCCCCTTCAATGACCGATGGCGTAATTCCACGGTTTTGCATCTGGTCCAACGCATGTTCTGCATAAGGACGACCCTCAATCATTGTAGAAGAATTTCGATATGGTTGAAAAGAACTATTTTCAAACGGATTTCCTTTACGACCCCATGGTGCTTCGGCATATCCTTCAACTACATTCGATTTGCAAATTGGCTTAAGGGGAAGTACTCCAGTAGCCGACGCAGCGCGCAGGACAGCAGCTCCACCCATTGTACCGATCATCATTCCGAGGTCATTGGCCATATGAGCAGCATTATGCGACATTCCAGATTTTTGTAAAATCTGAATAGTGATCGGATCCCTTGGTTGATTAGATATAGCCTGATTATAGCCCGCTTGATAATTATCAAGTCCATGGCCTACTAATAAAGCACCACCAATTTGTGTGACACAAAATGGGGAAGGAACCATCCCTAAACAAGCACCTACACCTGCTTCAGTAAGCCACCCGAGAGCTCGCAAACCGCCATGAAAACGATGACTCGAGAAAGTGTCAATAACGGTTGTTTTGGTGATGTCATACACTTTCGAAGCAAAGCGTCCATCAAGGTCAACGTTGTTGATAGGGTCTCCATTGGCATAAGCATAGAAATCCAGGCAAATGGGATAGCCAATTGGATCGGGACTGAGGAATCGACCTCCTTGGGGATCGTAATATCGCGCACCTAACCAAACTAATCCTGTGGGATCAAGGCGGTGACTCTGCCATGTTAACG
>JBAWZJ010000278.1:0-2829 GCA_037143085.1 Parachlamydiaceae bacterium
GAAAAAACCTTCTCCCGTTTCCGTGATTGCGCCTATCGCAAATTCGGGGTTGTTGGGGGCGCCGATCTTTCTTGGACAAATGATATCTAGGGGCAGCTGGAGTGTTGTAGCTATTTCATAGGCTACGACAACACCTCCACGAGGTAATCCTAAAATAATACAAGAAGGAGCGTGATGATATTTAGTCATCACGCTCGCGAGTCGTTTTCCAGCGTCTATTCTGTCAAAAAATGACATTAGCCCCCAGGATGTTGATTTTCTCTATAAATTTGATCCGCTTCATCTTGGCCTGGATCAACAGGGCCTGGGGCAAGATATCCTGGGTAGGCAGGATAAGTTGGATAATAGGAAGGGGGAGGTGGATAATTATTTGGTTGCTGTTGATATTGGCCCTGCTGATTCGCTGGAGTGGGATCGGCTTGGGAGTGGCCAATTGCGGTTATTCCTACCAAAACAAGTAAAGCAAAGGATATATTTTTGAACATAAGAACCTCCTGTTCAGTTCTTCTTAATTGTAACGTCAAAAAGAATTTGAATAAACAAATTTATTGACACAAGATCAAGCTTATTGCATAAATATCGAAATAAACGAGATTCAAAAAGTGGAGATTTCATGAAAACGACAATCTGGATATGTTTAATGTGTTTCTTTTTCTCTCTTTCAGCAGATGAGGGAATTACTGGCTTCTGGAAAACAATCGATGAGAAAACAAAAAGAGCGCAAAGTATCGTGGCTGTCTACGATTATCAAGGAGTTTACTACGGACGACTTGTTGTCACGTTCAATGATGATGGAACATTGAATGATACAATTTATGATCCAAAAGGAAGAGCGCCTGGTGTTGTTGGCCATCCTTTTTATGCCGGTATGGACATCATCTGGGGTCTCAAAAATAATGGTCGAAAATATTCTGGGGGGAGCATTTTGGACCCAGAAAAAGGGAATATTTACGGCGCTGAGCTCTGGAGGCAAGGACAAGATCTTATTGTTAGAGGGGAGTTGTTGATTTTTGGCAGAAACCAAGTGTGGCCGCCAGCACAAGATAGTGATTTTCCTCAAGGATTTCAAAAACCAGACTTAAGCTCATTTATCCCCGTGATTCCACGAGTTAGATAAGCTAAAAATTGTAGTTTAAAGCAGCAAGCAGACTTGCAAATTGCTTGCTGTTTCTCCCGGCAAGAGAGAACCACGGGCCTATGATTATGCCTATTCTCTCATCCCAATTGTACTCGATCGCCGGAGCTAAGCTGAATTCGATTGATGACGGCCCTACCATGCTATTTACCGTTTGACCGTGAAATCGATTTTTTGCTGAATATTGGACTTGGAAGTCGCACGAAAACGTCCATTTTTTGGTGATTGTATATTCACCGGATGTTAAGAATAGAAAAGATTGTCCTGGGTATTCTGTTCCCCGTGTCGAGCGGTCGCCTCCATACACATTTAATCCTTTTACATGCAATGGGGCTGAATATGCTGTTGATGCAAACCACCGAAACCGTAAAAAACGGTCTGTTTTTAGTTTAAACTGCTTCGAAAAGACAAAGCCAACTATTGTTGTAAATGAGCCCTGACCTCCACTGTCGGTCCCTTTTTTATGTAGGTTTAATTTCTGGTAGCGTCCGGTTGGAAAAACTTCTTGGATAAGAAATCTTCCGAGCGCAACTTCTTCATCAGAACCTAGTTTAAATAATTGAAAGCTGATGCCTATAGGTAAATCTCCAAAGGAAGATCCAACAACCCCTTTTGTCCAACTGCAAGAACTTTGAATCACACCAGCGATATCAACCCCTTTGGCAATACCGATTCTGTATGTTAACAATGGGCTGAATTGGTAAAAAGGAGTAACAGAAGATGTTTTCCAATCGTCATTGTATCGACCAGTTGTTACTTGGCATACGAGGTACGGCTCTAAGTTACCTTCCCCAAAAGAAAGAACGCTTGCCGATGGGGTTAAAAGAGGGCCGGTAAACCACGGATCATCCGGGTTAGACAAATTTTCTCTGGAGCTTCCGTAACAATTGGCGAACGATAGTAGAAAGCATAGCAAAAAAGATAAGGTTTTCATATTTATCGCACTGTACCAAAATAACGGTCGCCAAAATCTCCTATCCCCGGGACGATATATTTTTTTTCATTTAACTTTTCATCCATAGCGATCATAACAACTCCGATCTTAGGAAACTGTTGACTCAGAACAACAAGCCCTTCAGGAGCTGTGCATATGCATGAAATAATAATATTTTCTTCTGGGATATTTTTATCTTTTAGTAGGCGAATGACCATGCTTAATGTTCCGCCTGTAGCTAACATTGGCTCTGTAATAATCACCATTGATTTAGGCCCAAGAGATGGAGAAAGTTTCATATACTTGAAATCAGGTTTTGCCGTTTCCTCATTGCGTTGAATGAGTATCTTATTGATCGGGGCATCGGGGAAATATTTGATGAACTCCTCTAATAGGGCATCGCCCGAGCGCATGATTGAGACTAAGTTTACATGACAAGCCAATTCTATCCCTTCGCATGGAGCAACAGGCGTTTGAATTTCTATATGTTTGACAGGGAGATTTTCCATAATTTTTGCGACAAGTAATCCCGCAAGTTTATCCGAAATTTGACGGAATTCAGCCATTTCCGTCTTTGCATCTCGAAGTTTTGTCATCAATAGATTTTCGAATTTTGTTGCTTGAAAGGAGCCGCGAACGATCGGGAGCAGTGCAGCTAAAGCTTGGTCGTTGTTTCTATTTTTGAGGATTTTATCTAACATTCTTCTTTAAATATCAGGATTAAAGAAAAAAAGCAAAGAGGATTCCCACGGACTTTTAT
>JBAWZJ010000279.1:0-2785 GCA_037143085.1 Parachlamydiaceae bacterium
TAACGACAGCCCCCGCGCCTATAAATGCATATTCGCCAATAACTACCCCACACACAATCGTGCAATTTGCCCCAAGGGTTGCACCGCGACGAACCGTTGTTTGTCGATATTCATTTTCGCGAGTAATTGCAGCACGTGGGTTATAAACATTAGTAAATACCATGCTGGGGCCGCAAAAGACATCATCCTCTAAACGCACAGCATCATAGATAGATACATTGTTTTGAATCTTGACGTTGTTTCCAATAACCACATCATTGCTCACAAATACATTTTGACCTAGTGAGCAACCTGCTCCTATCTGTGCTCCAGCACATACGTGTGTCCAGTGCCAAATGCGGGTCATGTCACCAATTGTGGCGCCAGGATCTATGATTGCAGAGGGGTGAATGGTTGTGGTCATATTAATATTCCAAGGGTAATGCAATGCGCTTTCCATCTCTGGCAGATAGATAAGCGGCGATTAATACTTCCAGTGATTTGAGACCCTCTCGGCCATCGATGTGCGGCGTCGCTTCGCCCCGCAGAACCTGTATCACATTTTCATAATAGAGCTTATGACCGAAACCATAAACGCTGTCTGTGCTATAGTTTGCTTGTTGAATGGTTTCATCGGCTTTGTTAGGTGTTTCAAATTCCCATTGTTGTATTTCGTTGATAGCAACACCACCAATACGTACTGTTCCCTTCTCTCCAAGGATAGTGATACTTCCTTCTAAATTTTTTGGATACGTTAGCATAGTAACATTAACCGATCCAAGTGCACCTGAACGCCACCTCACGCTCATGACCCCGGTATCCTCGACTTCAATTCGACGAGCGAGCGTCGCGGTATAAGCCTGTACACTTTCTACAGGGCCAATTAACCAATCCAATAGGTCGATGTAATGACTGGCCTGGTTCATAAAGGCACCGCCATCAAATTCCCAGGTTCCACGCCAACGCGCACTATCGTAATACGCTTGGGGTCTCGTCCAGAAAACATTGACGTTAACCATGTAAATTTTACCAAATCGATGTTCATCAATGGCGTTTTTAAGAAGTTGGAGGGTAGGATTACGGCGATTTTGTTTTACAACAAACAAATGCACATTGGCTTTGTCGCAGGCTTTTACCATGCGAACGCCATCATGCCATCTTGTGGCCATGGGTTTTTCTGTAACTACATGTCGGCCGGATGCTGCTACCTCAATTGCTTGAGCTGAATGTAGGCCGCTGGGTGTTGTAAGCACAACAATATCTGCATTCGTGTCATCAATCAGTGCCGGAAGCGTTGCATAGGCCTTTGCTTGCGTTTGTTTTGCGGCTGCATCAAGAGCGTTAGGGTCAATATCACACACACCGACAACTTCCGCGTCATCTGCGTAGGATTGAATCGCATCAAAGTGATTTTTAGCAATTCGACCACATCCTACAATAGCAAAGCGTATTTTGCGATCATGGATAGGCGGTAAAGCGTGTCGCATGGTTTAAGCCCTTATAATGGAATCCGTTATTTCAGAGTACCGACCACGGCAATCAACGATTAACTTTGCATGTTGCTTTAACACAGCATAATCAAATTTATCGTGATCTGTGGTTAAAACCACGCAATCATAAGTCATTAAATTATCCGGGCTAATCGCTACACTCGACAAGTCAAAATGATGCTCACGCATTTGGGGAAAGTACGGAACATGAGGGTCGCTATAAGAAATAGCTGCACCTAATTCTTGAAGTTTTTCCATAATCACAACCGAGGGTGACTCACGCATGTCATCGACATTCTTCTTGTAGGCAATCCCCAGAATAAGTATTTGACTTCCTGATACGGGTTTTTGTCTTGCGTTGAGTGCTAAAATAATTTTTGAAACAACATAATCCGGCATCGATGCATTAATTTCACCTGCTAATTCAATGAAACGTGTATGTATGCCATACTCGCGCGCCTTCCAAGTTAGATAAAAAGGATCGATAGGGATGCAATGCCCACCAAGGCCTGGACCAGGTTGATAAGCTACAAATCCAAAAGGCTTTGTAGCTGCAGCACGGATTGCTTCGTGTAGATCGATGCCCATTTTATCAGCTACGATTTTCATCTCGTTAACAAGGCCAATATTCACTGCGCGATGGATGTTTTCTAAGATTTTTGTAAGCTCTGCAACACGGGTAGAGCTCACCGGAACCACTTGGTCCACAATTTTGCTGTAAAAGCTGACTCCTACGTCAAGACAGGCCGGTGAAAAGCCACCACATACTTTGGGAATAGTACGCGTAGTAAAGTCAGGGTTTCCTGGGTCTTCACGCTCAGGAGAAAACACAAGAAAAATGTCGGTCCCAATTTTCAAACCTCGAGATTCAACTCTTGGCGCCAATTCTTCATCCGTTGTTCCTGGATACGTTGTGCTCTCAAGGCAGACCATTTGACCAGGACGAAGATAAGGAAGGAGTGCGTCAACTGTGTCTGTGATCAAGTGTAAGTCTGGCTCGCGATATTTATTGAGCGGCGTTGGAACGCAGAGTATAAGTACGTCCGCTTCTAGTGCTTGAGAAAAATCAGAAGTTGCTTCGAATGTTCCTGAGATATGGCGTTTTTGGGTTCCTGAAGAGTATTCCTGAATGCGCTCATCAGAAATATGTTCAATGTAACTTTTTCCCTTAGATAACGCAGCTACTTTGGACTCATTGATATCAAATCCTAGAACATTGTAACCTGCTTCACAACAACGAAGAAGCAATGGCAACCCCACGTAACCTAGACCAATGATGCCGATCATCGCATTTTTTTTTTCAATTCGCTGAATTA
>JBAWZJ010000280.1:0-2767 GCA_037143085.1 Parachlamydiaceae bacterium
CATCTAGCCTCGACTTTGTACATTTTTCTGGTTCATCTTCCGAAAGAGGCTTTCTCCAGACAAATAAATTTCTCAGAAGGGCAAAAAATGCTCATCCATCGAAACTTATTAAGTTGGATTTTGCTTCTCTCTGGAATTTGAATCAAAAGTCGAGCTAGCAAGTTTCCGAATACCCGCTTTTTATGGAATACATTTTATGAATAACTCATTGTTAAATCCCGAGCAACGAGTAGCTGTTGAGACTATCTATGGTCCTCTTTTGGTGATGTCTGGTGCGGGGTCCGGAAAAACAAGGGTTGTTACATATCGTATAGCCAATCTTTTACAACAAGGAGTTCCTCATACTGCAATTCTTGGATTGACGTTCACCAATAAAGCTGCTGCAGAGATGAAAGATAGGGTTCATCGTTTAACGCAAGCTCACGTACTCATCTGTACTTTCCATAGTCTTGGAGCTAGGATTCTCAGGGAATCGATCCATATGCTAGGGTACGATCCGACGTTCACTATCTATGACGAGCAAGACACTGAAAAAATGATGAAACTCTGTTTAGCCGAGGCTGGTGGAGGCTTGAAGCTCGACCCTAAAGAATTCTTAGGGTTGGTGTCGCGAGCGAAAAATGCGTTACAGTCTCCTGAAGAATTCGGCGCCGGCTCTTCAGAAGATATTCCAGACCTATTTCCCAAAGTTTATAGGCTTTACCAACAAAAGTTGAAAGAGTGTAATGCTGTTGATTTTGACGATCTGATTGCACTGCCTACACGTCTCTTTAAAGATTGTCCGGACGTATTAGCTCATTATCAACAGCGTTGGTCTTTTTTGCTTATTGATGAATATCAAGATACGAATGCGGCGCAATATTCCATAGTCCGCAATCTTGTAGCTCAGCACAATAATTTGTGTGTTGTCGGAGATCCAGATCAGTCTATTTATTCATGGCGAGGGGCGAACATCAATAATATTTTAAGCTTCGAAAGTGATTTTCCCGGAGCTAAAACGGTTCGTCTTGAGCAAAATTACCGGAGTCGCAGTAATATTCTAGAGGCTGCCAACAAGCTAATTAGTTGTAATGCGGGGCGTTATAAAAAGAATTTATGGAGCGACAGGGGCGCAGGTGATAAAATAAGGCATTACACTGCTGATACGGAAACGGGAGAGGCAGAGTTTATTGCAGAAAAAATCCAGTACCACCACAGTCAACATAAGATTCTTTTGAAAGAAATTGCGATATTTTATCGGACGAATGCTCAGTCTCGAGCTTTGGAAGATCGTTTGTTGGCGCATGGAATCCCGTACGTCATCGTTGGTGGCGTTTCTTTCTATCAGAGAAGGGAGATCAAGGACATCTTAGGCTTTTTACGTATGGTACAGTCCGGTGTTGACTTTGTATCCTTTTCTCGAACAATCAATATTCCAAAGCGTGGTGTTGGGGAGGCAACGATAGAGAAGATCCGTTTGTCTGCACACTTGGAGCAGCTTCCATTATTAACATATTGTGAAGCCCTGGTAGAGGGGCGATTGTTAAAGCATCCATTGAAGCTTCCGTCAAAGCAGGCTGAGGGGTTGAAGGCTTATGTGTCTCTTTTACGTGAATTGCGCGACATCAGGGATACATGTTCGCTTAAACAGTTAGTCAAGAGCGTTGTTGAAGAGACGGGGTATCTTGAGTATATCAAATTGGATCAGGAAACAGCTCAAGAGCGGAAAGAAAACCTTAATGCTCTGATTGGTAAAGCTGCTGAATGGGAGCTTCTTCAAGAAAATCCGACTTTAGAAGGATTCCTTGAAGAACTTTCATTAAAATCATCTCTTGATGAAGTTGATGTCACACGCGATCGAGTCAGCCTGATGACTGTGCATAATAGCAAGGGGTTGGAATTTGATGTTGTTTTTCTGGCAGGGATGGAAGAGGATCTTTTTCCTCATGCGAACTCCCGAGATGATGAGTCAGCACAAGAAGAAGAGCGACGTCTTTGTTATGTGGGGATGACCCGAGCTAAAGAATTTTTATATCTCTGTGATGTGAGGCTTCGCTTTTTGTGGGGGACGACGCGTAGTCAGAGACCAAGCCGCTTTTTAAAAGAAATTCCTGGAGAGTATATTGAGAGGGTCAGGCCTTCATTTCAACCTTATACAAGACCTAGAAAAATGGTTGAAGATATTGTTGAAGAGCCGTTTAGCGATGAATTGGATCCAGAGATAGCGCCGGGAGATGCCGTATTCCATCAAGAGTTTGGGATTGGCAAGGTGACGCAAGTGTATCTAGGATCTATTGGGTTGACCTACAAGGTGGTCTTTTCATCAGACAATCGAGAGCGGACCCTTGTAGCGAATCTAGCTCGTCTACGAAAACTTTAAATTTTCTGTCTTTCTACTCAAGTATGATTGAAAAAACAACACAGTTTCATCTCGTGCATTGCTAGGGGGGGAGTGATTGATTTAAGCCCGGCTAGAGATGTCTAGTTTTCAAAAAAAATTTACATAAATATCTATAAAAAAATAAATTTAAGTGATAGTGTTTTTGTGAACCCTTACCAAGGAGAATATTATCATGAAATTTTTTAACAAAATCATTGCTTCAGGAATGCTTCTTGCGAGTGTTTCTGTTTTCGCTGATTTACCTCAACCTTATGTTGCTATTCACAACTTGCCTGCAACTCCATATTATGTTCAAGATGCTTATATTTATTACAACTTGGTCAACTCTAATAGTCAGCGGTTCCCGCTGATCATTTTTCTCGAGCAGATTAAATTTTGATTTCGTAA
>JBAWZJ010000281.1:0-2757 GCA_037143085.1 Parachlamydiaceae bacterium
AATATTAATTCTAGCATTTGGCATTATTAGCTGTTAGTTAAAAAAGAAAAAAAACAAGGTCTCTGGTTAGAAAATCTCCCCATTCCTGAAATGATGGATGGAGAGGTGTTGATCAAAACAGAAAAGACGTCGATGTGCGGGACAGATTTGCACATCTATAACTGGGATGCTTGGGCGCAGAAAGTTATCCACGTGCCCATGATTACTGGCCACGAATTCATGGGGAAAATTGCAAAAGTCGGAAAAAATGTTAAAAACCTCAACGAAGGCGATAGGGTCAGTGGAGAAGGACACATTACGTGCGGTCAATGCCCTCTCTGCTCTGAAGGGAAAAGACATCTTTGCCCACAAACCCTTGGCCTTGGAGTCAATAGACCCGGTTGCTTTGCAGAATACTTCACTCTGCCTGCTGAAAATGTTTTTAAACTCCCTAATTCCATTTCTGATGATATAGCCTCAATCCTAGACCCCTACGGTAATGCGGCACATACAGCCCTATCATTTCCTTTAACAGGGGAAGACATCCTTATTACAGGGGCCGGTCCCGTCGGGATTATAGCAGCAGCCATCGCAATGAAGGCTGGTGCCCGTAAAGTCGTCATCACAGACACAAGCCCATACCGATTGAGCCTAGCAAGGAAAATGGGCGTTGTCCATACGGTGAATATCAAACAAGAATCGTTGCCTGAAGCAATGAAAAAAGCAGATGTTCTCTTTGGATTTACCGTGGGATTCGAAATGTCCGGTAACCCCCAGGCTTTATCGACTTTGTTGGAAACGGCGCAAAATGGAGCACATATTGCATTATTGGGGATCTTGCCAAACTGCGCGATCGACTGGGATCTTGTTGTATTTAAAATGCTGAATATCAAAGGAATATACGGAAGAGAAATCTTTAGAACGTGGCACCAAACCTCTCATCTTTTAGAAAGTGGCCTCGATCTTACTCCAATCATTACCCATCAATTTCCCGCAGAAGAGTATCAACAAGGGTTTGATCTAATGAGCTCTGGAAATTGCGGTAAAATCATTCTCAACTGGTAAGGGACTGCCAAAAAACAACCCAAACGAGTGTGGAGGAAAAGCCAAGGAATTGACTTCTAGTGGTTCTGAGAAGTCTTTTAGAACAATGGTCTTCACGTTGCCAACGACAATAACCTTATATTTTTCTGCAACTCTTCTAGTCTCGCACGTATTTGCCCGGCCGATAAACAATTACATTCAGCTTCCAACTGTGCAAGCCCTTCTAATTTTGTTTCCATGTTTTCTATAGTCGATACGAGACCTTCATTTTTCTTAACATATTCAAGAACCCTTTCACTAGCAGCGAGTGTATCAGTCATAATTCCAATGACTGTTTCTGTTAGCATGAGATCTTTTTTCAATTCGATCAGTATTTCGCGGTCATTTTGCGACAATTTTGATGATATTAAAGATTTCTCAACCCCTTCCTTGATAGAATCGATCGACTGTTCTTCACTAAATTTTTTTTGTAAATTAGGTCCTTGGAGTCTTTCGAGATTAGCCTCATGTTTTGTGATCACCTCATAGAGGTAAGTTCGAGGATGCATTTTGAAGGCATCGATATCTTCTCTTATGTCAAATGAAGGGAGAAACATCTCGCAAAGCGTGAGCCCTAAACCATAGCAGTCGCTTTGTGGGTACACATACCCCGCCCTCGATGCTGCATCATAAAAAATCGGTGCTAACGGGCCTCCTTTTCCAGCCAACCTTGCAAGATCAAAATCAGATAAATACCCACCAACTGTTTGAGTACCTGCAGCTTTATCTTCATCCAACCTTAGTAAAATATTTGTACTTCTAAGATCTCGGTGAACATATCCTTCATGATGAAACGCTTCGATGGTTTTCACAACATCTAAGATAAGCGATAATTGCTGATCCGTGGATAAAGTCATCGTCTTTGAAGAATCTTGGAAATCTATTGGCATCGTTCCTTTTTGAATGTATACATTCAAATCTGTACTAAATCGACTCTGTTGTAGTTCTAATTCTTCCAAATTTCCCGTTGAATAATCGGGTAAACGGCTTATGGGTACGTCGACTAATTTTACTCCTGGAAGGGTCATCAAATGCTCATGTAACTCCACCCCTTCTACAATTTTTGAGCTCCTGTCTTTGTATTTACGACCTATTCTTTCATCTTCCTGTTGTGTGCGAGGGCGCGCAATAGTAGACGCTTGGTAAGTTACTTCTCTTTTACCTTCGGATAAGGAAAGTTTTATCTCAAATTGATGCGCTGCATTGACGATTTTGAATCCCCCTTCGCCTATTTTTTGATCTGTGTGAATCAGAACACTCAATGTTTTTCCATTTTCTGGAATTTGGACCCAACAATTAAACAATAATTCTATAGGTTCATTACCAATAAATTCTTGTTGCCCTCTCTCATTTTCTTCGAACTTTGGAATATAACTATGAATCGAAGTAGCTGATAACCTAATACTTTTACCGTTGCTTGCTTCTTTAGATAATAAATCATTAATTTCTCTAGACAAAACCAAAGCTGTCTGCTTAAGTTGCTCGTCAGAAACTAAGGAGAGAGATAACTTGTCTCTCAGTGTTGAAATGAGTTGTCCTGGAAATATCAGTTTTTGTCTAGTTTGATGCCCTTTGAATGCCGCCTGAATTTGTTCTGCCGCCTGCGTCCTCTCCAACGCAGTTGATGACGGTTGTAGAGGATTAGAGAAGAAAGTCTTCAAATAGTCAACAAATGATTGCTGTGGATTATCGATT
>JBAWZJ010000282.1:0-2756 GCA_037143085.1 Parachlamydiaceae bacterium
ACACACCTCCATCCGGATCGTCCAAGCGGTTTAATATTTTATTTCTTGCTGAGATCGCAACGACGTTGAAAGAGGCAGCGCAGTATCCTTCATTGCTCATGGCCATGTGCGGTTCTGCATTTTTTCTATTTTTGGGAGCCTTTGTTCAAATCAATATGATCCCTTTTGCTATCGAATGTCTTCACTTGTCTGACGTGCAAGGCGGTTATCTCTTTCTGTTGACAGCATTGGGTATTGGATCAGGATCGATCATTGCTGGCAAAATTTCAGGTAAAGTGATCGAGCTGGGTCTTGTCCCGATCGCAGGCATTGGCGTTGCCATTAGCTGCTATTTATTGGATATTTTTTCGTCTAATATTTTGGTTGTTATTCCCTTTGTCATGATCCTCGGTTTGTTTGGCGGTATGTACCAAATTCCTTTAGATTCTTATATTCAAGTGACAAGTCCAAGTACATCGCGCGGAAGAATTGTTGCAGCAACGAATTTTTTAAGCTTTTTTGGGGTTTTGCTTGCATCAGGCTTACTATTTTTTGTTTCTGAAATTCTCGGCTTGAAAGCTGACAAAGGGTTTGTGATCATTGGATCCCTTACCTTGTGTGTCACATCGCTGATAGGCTATCAATTTTTTGACTATCTCTCCCGTTTTGTGGCGATGATCCTTTCTAACATGCACTTTGATACAAAGATTATTGGATTAGAGCATATTCCAAAGGATATGCCGGCAATCTATGTGTGCAGACACACGGCGTGGAATGATACCTTGCTCCTTCTTGGAGCACAGAGACGACGGATGAGATTCTTTATCCAGAGGGAAAAAGATCATCAACACTCATGGATTAAGCGGTTGTATCGGATGCTTCGTGTTGTTTTTATCCCGATGATCGATCCCCTTGAAAATAACGTCGTTTGTCTATCGGAGATTAAAAACTTCTTGAAAAAAGGAGTTTCCGTATGCATTTTTGTTGATAACAATGACCTCGTACAGGAAATTGATAAATTGACAAGCTCATACTCTTTTCAAGAAATACGGGATGAGACAGGATGTCCGATTATCCCGGTTATCGTTGAGAAGGGAGAGAAGTGCAACCAATATCCGCTTTTTACTCGTTTGCTGAATAAAGTTAGGGTTCCCGCTGCTGTTTCTTTCGGTAAAGGACTTGGAAATTACATTGAGGTATGACCTCTTGCATAACTAAGGGGTCATCGATTTTTAGATTGCAGGGGCCATATACGAAAGTTGATATTACGCCTGCAATTTGAAGTCGAAAATCGGCTCAAAAGAACCCTAAAATCGACAGAACTTTAATTATGCAAGAGGTCTAATGCTCTCAAAATTGCTGAAATCGCGGATCAAAACAGTGGGGCTTCCCCCAGGCTCTTTAGTTCCTTTCGATGACGAGGAAGTGAGCAAAGCGCATATTTCTCTTTTTGATTATGATGCTAATAGTTTTGTAGAGAAACAAGATGCTTCGATTCAAGAGTGTCTCGCTTGTCTAGAAACGAATAAAATGACGTGGATTAATGTCTCAGGCATCAACAATATTCACACTCTGGAAGTGCTCGGCCGTCGTTTTGGACTACACCCCCTTCTTCTTGAAGATATCATGAGTGCTGGTCAACGTTCTAAGTTAGATGACTATAAAGACACCCTTTATCTCGTTATCAGACAACTGACATACAATAATGAAAAACAAATGGTCGAGGATGAACAGGTGAGTCTCGTGTTAGGTAAAAATTTCCTTATCACATTTTTAGAGTCAAAAAGTAACATTTTTGCCCCTGTATGTGAAAGGCTCCGTTCGCCAAAAAGCCGCGTGCGTCAACGGGAAATTGACTATTTATGCTATACCCTTATCGACTGTCTTGTGGACAACTATTTCCTTATTTTGGAAAAGGTTGATGGTAAATTAGAAAATCTTGAAGAAGAGTTGATTAAGTCGCCAACACCTCAGACATTACAGCAAATCCAACATGCGAAAAGAGAGATCACTCTTCTAAGGAAATCTGTCTGGCCAATGCGCGAGGTGATCAGCAATTTAAGACGTATTGATTCCCCGCTTGTCCAAGATGCGACAAAATTTTATATCCAAGACGTCTACGACCACACGATCCAGGCTATCGACACGATTGAAAGCTTTAGAGATATCACTTCCGGAATGTTAGATATCTATCTATCGAATATCAGTCAGCGGATGAACGAGATCATGAAAGTGTTGACTGTTGTTGCAACAATCTTTGTGCCGCTGACATTTATTGCCAGCATCTACGGCATGAATTTCGAAAATATTCCTGAATTGCATTCGGAATATGGGTATTACGGTGTTCTTGCTTTAATGGGGGGCGTTTCTATTATGATGCTCACCTACTTCCGTCGGAAAGGGTGGATCTGATTGGTCTGACTTATACCCAACGTCGTTCAGTATATCAGAAACGTTAGTTGTAGCCTGGCGCCTTTACCTCTGCATCATTCAAAATCCAACATAAAGAGGATATTTGATTAACTCTATAACCTTTTCTTTAATGGAGGGGTTGAGTTGACGATTCCCTCGCATTCCTCGTTTTTTTGAAACCAAGGCTCTGGCCCCATTTTTTTTGAATTTTTTGTATAAGCGCTGCGTTTGCCTAACAGAAAGCTTAAGCTCTTTAGCCGCTTGAACTTGATTAAGCTTCTTATTCTTAACATTTAAAAAAATCTCAGTTCGATTAAGTTCTTTTTGTGTCATATAGACCCCCTCATCATCCACGCTAACCCCCC
>JBAWZJ010000283.1:0-2755 GCA_037143085.1 Parachlamydiaceae bacterium
GATCTTTATCAATTAATTGCGGAGAGATATGAGAAGAGTTCTACGATCATTACGAGCAATAGAGATTTCGATGAATGGCCCAGCATATTCACAAATGCTTTGCTTGGGTCTGCCGCTTTAGACAGATTGGTGCATAAAGGAATCCAAATCGTGATAGAGGGGGGAAGTTATCGACTTGCTGAGTTCCAGCAATTAGGAGCGGGATAAATCTAGAGGAGAAAGTATCTTTGTCAAGTAAATTCTTCTCACAAAATAAAGAGTCAAGAGGCGCGAAGAAAAGATAATATGGAGTCTCTACAATCAAAAATCAACGCGGAGGCGCAAAGACGCGGCGGCGCGGAGGTGTGGGGAAGGGTTATAAACCGTTGACCACCCTAGTGATTCCATCAATAAGCAATCCTTGTCCAAAGTTTAACACTAGTCCTAATTTCAAACCGGTTAACCGTAAATAAGTTAAAACTTGAGACGTAAACACAGGATGATTTTTGTCTGTAGCTTTCACTTCAATGATAACCTTCCGAGCTACGAGCAAATCTAAACGCATCGGGTCTCTAAGAACACGATTTTTATACGTCACCGGTATCAATATCTGTGATTCAACCGCAATATTACGCAGCTTGAGTTCATGATGCAGGGCGTCTTCATATAGACTCTCAAGTAGTCCAGGACCTCCCAAAGTACGGTGCACTTCAATTGCTGCATCGATAATTTGTTCACATAAAAGGTTCTCGATTTTCTCCGCGTCTCTGCGACTCCGCGTCTCCGCGTTGATAATTACTGATTCCATATATCCTCGAAATTTGATCGATAAATTTGAAAAGACAACCTCAAGTAGTGTAGAATAAAGTTGTTACGCCATAAGCTACACACCGAGGTTGTCATGAATACTAACTCTTCAAATGCCAATTGTACCACAAATCAACAAAATTTTGTCGAATACCCGATACGGGCGTTGAAATTTCTTCTGAAAAAACTGAAAATCAATGAGTTATTTAAGACTCATATCCGTGATCCAAGATCCAGAGTAGACGACTATAATCTAACCTCTTTGCTAATGCACGGCTTAATCACACATCTTTTTAGATCTCCTTCAAAAAATAAATTCCATCTTCATCTTCTGAGGTCTAATGCATCTAGAGCTGTCGCTAGATTCAATGGCATTGAAAAAACTAACAGTCCTTGCGCACGCACTCTTGACGATGTGCTCGTCGACTTAAACCCCGACGATTTTCATCCGATTCTGCCTTCTATTTTTCGATTTCTGTGCCGACAAAAGGTCTTCTTACTACACCCTGAATTCATTCCCCAAGGTGAGTATGGGATTGCTATTGATGCTCAAGTAACACACACTTATTACGAGCACAGTCAACACCCCTGTAAGATCTGTCCTTACTGTCTGAAACGTACACGTGGTGATAAAGTTTGGTATCTCCATTTCGATCTCGTTGCCTCGTTTATTGCACCAAATGGCCTGCAAATCCCTCTTCTCTTTCATCGAATCAGAGCTCGTCCAGAATTGGGGCGACTTGGTGATGATGAATGGAAGCAAGAATGTGAAAGAACAGCATTTCCGGTACTGTTAAGGAAGCTTCGCTACGAATTTCCTCGTCTAAAGCTGTGTATTCACCTGGACGCCTTGTATGCTACAGAGCCAAATTTTTCTCTATTGAAGGCATTGGGAATGGGATACTCAATAGTCAAAAAAGCTAAAGTGCTAAAAACGGTTGGGGAAGACTGCAAAGGGCTAAAACTGTTTTCTCCTCCTGTAAAGATCGACAAGGAAAGTAAACGGTTCAGAATTCACCAAACAATCCATTTTTTTAATGATGTTGTATATCGGGGTCATCACCTGCATGTCATCCAGCTTGATGAAGAAGCTGAGAAGAAACCCTCAAAGCGTTTTGCAAAAATCCAATCCAAAAAGACTCATTGGGAGTGGATCGTTCACCAAAAACTCAATAATGAAAATATCTCCGGGAGTTCAACTAAATCGCGTGTGCGTTGGTGGCAGGAAGATTTATTCAACGACTTGCAATGTAGAGGCTTTGCTATTTGCCATGACTTTAATCGAGCACCAAACGCCCAATCAATCAGAATATATTTCATACTTATTGCGTATGCGATCAGTTCTATTTTAGTGCACTCAACCTTTGGTAGAGCTGTTCTAGCAAGAGGTTATACAATCTCGTTCATGATGGAGCAGATGCTGACAGATCTTATATATCTTGCGGATTCAATTTGGGATTGCCATCAACCCTTTCAATTACGTTTTGGGAAAGATCCGCCTTAAATATTCATCATCGAAAAATGCCGTTTTTGGTCCAAACTAGCCAGCAATACCCACCTCGTTGTTGTTTAAATTTCGTCACTTTCTTTCATGGATTACCCCAAAAATTCCACCTAAAAGTCATTGTTTTTGAGTGTTTGCTGACGTTTTTAGTCATTGTTCCTCTTTAATTGCTAAATTCTCTAAAAATTATTCCACACTCCCAGTTGCTGTTATAATAACTTAACATTTGACTAAAAACATAATATTCTAGTATTATCGTAAAACACATTAATACATTAACATATTAAAATATTTAAATATTTAAAGTTCAGAGGTTTTTTATGAATCCTACAGGTAGTCACAGTAGAGATCGTTCTAGTTTTTTTGAATATGATCAGACCACCGGAGGAATAGTTCCCTCTATCGGCAGAGTAGGTCGTTTTGACAGTCCTCAAGGTCGCCTGCCTGCTCCGGACTCTACAGTCA
>JBAWZJ010000284.1:0-2755 GCA_037143085.1 Parachlamydiaceae bacterium
GTTCTTTCTTGTTCATTTCTTTTTTTTCGTTAGAATGCATCGTCGTACATCAAAAGTTGAGGGTAAATGGTTAAAGTCGTTGTCGGAGAATATGTGATTACCCAAGTGACATTGGACACATTCGATTCGAATATTGGCGGTGAAGAGACGCCAAGAAATGTCGCTAAAGAAGTGATGTTTTCCGGTTGCCAGCAAATGAGTACATTTTTTCCGTCATAAAGTGGGGATGTCAGGACAAAATTTGCTAAAGTTTGTTCCTGCGAACCCGCTGCGTAACCCGCGTGAATAGATTGTTTCAGTAACTCTGCAGTAGGAGCGACAGACTGCATGCAGATTTCTGTCGGATTTAATGTAGAAGGACGCCCGGCAAAAATTGCTATAGGGGCGCCAAATGAAATGAGTTGTGGGGTGAGGTCGATATATGCCGCCAAAGCCCCTGCCCGCTCCCATCCAGCCTGTGTAATTTCGTCGTCTGAGTCAGCCTCTACATGAGGAATGATTGTCACTTGCCCGGGTACCGCCCATAAAGGAAGAGTCAATAGACTAATGAATAGGAAAAGAAGAGAGGATGCTTTTTTCATTCTACACACAAGGTAAGAGGTTTTTAAAAACAAAAGAAGGCGCTAAGAGTTAATCCTTCAAGAATCAAATTACGATTTTTCTTAAAGAAATCAAAGTTGCCTCGATATAGGCGGTTCTGGTGAAAAAATTCGTGTCCTTCCCAAGAGAGCATTAAGTCGAGATTTGGCCAGCAGGAAAAAATTTCACCTTGCCATCCGAGGCCTATTTTATAGTCGAAGGAGATGGCTAAGTGGTTGGTTGTTGATGATTTGCTGAAAATGTCGGCCTCAAGATAATCCTCTCGATGAGAGTCTTGATAGTGACCGTACATTCCAGCTATAGCAACGAGCCCTCTTATGTTGAATCCGTACCCTAGGCTATAGTCTCCGTTTAGGCCTGCGCGGGGGCCTACACCTAGAAAACGGTTGCGCATGAGATTATCATCAATTCCGCTGAAAAATGAACCTCCCTCATATTTCACGTGGAGTTTTTGGTTGAGGATGGCGCAGCGTATGCCTAGTTGAGGGCTGAGAACAAAATCTTTGAAGCAGGAAAAGTCGTATTTGACATCCATATCGATGATATTTGTGTGCAAGTACCAGCGCATCCGTGAGTAGGATACGTAGTCTCCGGGTAAGGTGCTTGGAGCCATCGACCATACAGGAAAGCTCCCTTGCCATGCAGGGGACGTTGTATCTACCCTCTGCTGACCAGCTGCTTTAGAGGCTAGGTAGGTCCATGCTATTCTATAAGACCATGGAGACGTATGAGGTGAATATCCCGCCTGTAAGCAAAATCCATATTCCCAATGGAAATTAGGATGGACCAAGCCTTTTTTGGTAAAATCATCGGTAGTTAGGATGTCGGAAGGTTTATTGGCAAAAGACAACCCCTCTTCTTCAGCTCTCCAATATAGGGCTTCTTTTGAACATGCCCATTCGGAGCATGTAGAACAGCATGATCCGTCTTGTTGATCATCCGCGAAAGTATTACCCCCCATGGATCCTATAAGGAGATAGAATAAGAGAAATAGAGAAAATATTGGTTTTCGCAAGGTTGTAGCCTTTTTTAGTAGTCAAAGAAAAACTGATTAGAAAAAGAATATCCCTTTTACGAGATTGACGATTTTTTTCCAATTAATTTTAACCTGACTTATGGCGAACGTGATTCAAAAGTTGGTGCGCTAGAAATGCCAACTTTTGAATCATGTTCGGTGTAGCAAGACAAATCGACTGTTTAATCAGTATTTTCTTGGTTTTTCTAAAGTTTAAGATTATCTTGGGTGGAGTACAAATGTAGAGAAGGGGGTTGTGATGACAATTGTCGAAAAAATCAATGAAGGCATTAAAGAAGCTATGCGGAGCCGGGATCAGATTAGACTGGACACGTTGCGTATGCTTAAGTCAAAAATATTGGCTGTGGATGCTCGGGGTAATATTCCCGATGCCGAAGTCTTAAAGCTATTCAAAACGTATTTTGGGAATCTCCAGGAGGCTTTAGATCAAGCTCAAGGAGCTAATCGTCCAGAAATTGTAGAGAAGTTGAAAAGAGAGTTAATCATCGTTCAAGAGTTCTTGCCTAAAGCTCTTTCCCTTGAGGAGACTACAAAAATTGTGGAGCAGGCTATTGTAGCTTCTGGAGCAAAGACAAAAAGAGACTTCGGGATTGTCATGAAGAGTATTATGAGCATCAACAACGCTGTTGATGGAAAGGTTGCTAAGGATATCGTGGGTCAGTTGTTAAGCGACTAAATGTAGGTTTTTAGTTGTATCTTTGTTTTCTAGACAATGTAGTGAACTCCAGTACCCCCTAGATGTAAAAAATACGCTAGGGGGCTCTCTTAGCTCTACTTCGATGGAAATCCAATTTATTATTCCACCTGAGACAAAGACTGAGGGAGAACAGCTCGAGATTTATTCAATCGCTGGAGCTTTCACGCTAGCCAAAAAGACCACCTTTCAACAGGAAGCAGTATACACTTGATTAGAAAAAAGTTTACTACAAGATGAATATACCGAACGCCAACTTTTGAATGACGTTCGGTATACGTTTAATAGTAGTTTTGATATAATTTAAGTAAGATTCCTGGTTACATTATTGCAATTAACTAATTCACACAATCAACAGTATAACCAAGATTGGCTCATCGCGCAAATGAGTACCTAGCAGAGGAGAATGAAGAAAAAGGCTTTGT
>JBAWZJ010000285.1:0-2753 GCA_037143085.1 Parachlamydiaceae bacterium
ATTAAACATGCTGGGTTCAATAGGATTTAAACAACTTCGCGTTCGTTGTATCATAGGGATAGAGGATCACGAAAAAGAGAAAGAACAAGATCTTTTTATTGATGTAAAAGTTGAATTTGATCTCTCCGTCGTTTCAGTTTCACGACTTCTTGAAGACACTGTCGATTATGTCGATTTAGCAAAACTCACAGAAAGAATTGCTCAAGAAGGGCGTTACGAACTTGTTGAAAATTATGCAATAGATCTTGCACGTGCAGTTTTAAATAAGTATCCGGTCCTTTCCGTCACCCTACTCATCAGGAAACCACAGGCGCTTGATCAGGCGGAATGCTCATTTATAGAACTTCATGTTAAACGGACTGAGCTATTATGAAAAAATGGACATTAGTTACCGGCGGTGCAAAAGGTTTAGGCGCTGCGATTGCTCAGACACTGGCATCTCAGGGCATGCCCCTCCTTATTCATTATCGAACAAGTAAGCTGGAAGCTGAGAATGTTGCTGAAATATGTCGTCAATGTGGCGTCGACGCAGAAATCATTTATGGGGATTTTTCATCCCCCGAGTCTACATCTCAGTTCATCAAAACATGCACCCTGCAGTTTCCTGAAGTCAAAAACTTAATTAATAATGTTGGAAATTACCTCATCAAATCAGCAACAAAAACAACGCCGGAAGAGTGGAATCACCTGTTCCAAACTAATCTAAACGCCCCATTTGCTTTATGCCAAGCATTCCTTCCCTCTATAATTTCTTCTCAAGGCAATATCATCAATATCGGTGTTGTGGGTGCCAATAATATCCATGCAGATACACAACGCTCCGCATACCTCACAACAAAAATGAGTCTCTGGATGCTAACAAAATCTCTGGCTCGCGAGCTCGCCGAGTCTAACGTTCGCGTTAACATGATCTCTCCAGGATTCATCGAAAATGCTGTCGATATCCAGAGTGTCAGCCGTCTACCAATGGGGCGTCCCGCCTCCTTTGACGAGGTTACGAGAGTGGCAACATTTCTAATCGACCCAAAAAATAGCTACATCACAGGACAAAATATTGAGGTGGGTGGCGGGATAGGGCTCATACACTAGCCAAAAATGGAATGTTTATTTTTTTATTACGGTATAAGTTGAAAATTGATATTTGACGGTAATACTAAATTTTGGTACTATAAAACTATGAACAAGAAACATCAGCGTACATTGGAGGCTATTTTTAAAGATCCAGTCCAATCGAATGTTGTTTGGAAGGATGTTGAGTCTTTGATGCGACATCTGAATACCGAAATCACAGAGGGGAAGGGATCTCGTGTGCGTTTTGCTTTAAATAACGTACGGGCTACTTTTCATCGACCCCATCCCAAAAAAGAAACAGATAAGGGAGCTCTGGTTTCTGTACGTCGTTTCTTAGAAAATGCAGGAGTAAAACCATGATGAAGTACAAAGGCTATACTGGCCATGTAGAATATGATGATGAGGTTAAAATTTTCCACGGGGAAGTGCTTGGCATCAAAGATGTAGTCACTTTCCAAGGGACTACTGTTGATGAGATTGAACAGGCATTTAAGGACTCTGTTGATGATTACCTTGCATTTTGTCAAGAGCGAGGAGAAGAGCCTGATAGACCTTTTTCTGGAAAATTTAACTTGCGTATTCCACCAGACCTACATGCCAAGTTGTCGATTGCGGCGCACCTTCAAGGAGAAAGCCTCAACAATTATATCACGGGTATGTTAAAGAGGTTATCGCTATAAAAAAAATCTTTGTTTAGGGCTTAAGTGCTGCGCTATGAACCCTTCACCTTTCTTTGTGTTTATGTTTACATTTGCTTTATTAATTTTTAATTTTGAGGAATTTAGTGGAAAGAACAGAAAATATGCGTCAGCTGATTGAAATGGCGATAAGTTATGGTAGGAAGTTAAAAAGTACTCAGACAGGGTATCTTCATTATTGTTATGACGCGCATGAAGGGGATGTTCATTTGTCGATTCCTACCGTCGAGAATATTTATTATGTGCTGGCGTTATTTCGGTCTCGTACGGTAGAGAATGTTACCGAAGCTAAAGTGATGTTGGACGCGCTTCTTCGTTTTCAAGACAATGTGTCAGGTAATTTTCCTATCTATCTTCATGAGTTTCCTGTTTGTAAGGATCGTTTTATCGGAGTGCATGTTGCTGCGGCGCTTTTTTGGATTCTCAAGTCTTTCCAGCAGATTCTTGGTAACGATTTAAGAACTCGTGTGGAGAGTGCTTTATTGGTCGCAGTGCATCATGTATTGAAAAATCATCGGGAGAAGGCTGCTCCGTACACTGTAGCAATAAAAATAGCCTCTGTGGCAGTTGGTGTTGGTCGGCTGTTAGGTGATCCCTCTTTAGAAGCAGAAGGAAATGTTTTGTTGGAAGCTTTGAGGGCGCATCCTGATGAAATCTGTTGGTATAGTCCAGAGTCGTTAGGGGAAATTTTATCCGCATTAGCGATCGCTTATTCTTCTATAAAAGAAAGTGTATGGGGGGATTTCTGGAGGCATCTCGAGCGTACATGGTATCAAAAAACAGCTTGCTATGTCGGTCCGTCGGTTAGAGAATGGCAATTAGGATCAGAGCCTCAATTAACGTTATATGATCTCTTTTTGGGATATCTTTCGGGAGAGTTTTCTGCTCGCATGATGAAGGGGGCTCCGGTTCATCTTGAAGCTGTTCTTATACCTGCTATGGATGATCTTTTTTCTATTGCACAGGATCGGGTATATGTAGAGG
>JBAWZJ010000286.1:0-2751 GCA_037143085.1 Parachlamydiaceae bacterium
TTTTTATTTGTAGATAAATTATTTAAAAAAAATAAGCGTGCGTAAGGTGAGTAAAGTAATGTAAGATTTTGAGTTATAACCTTTTGATATGGTGGGCGATCATTCCCAGATGGTGAAGGCGCCCACCACTTCAAATGGTTATAGCTCAAAAGATTGTGTTAATTTACCACCTTCAACTGCCGTTTCTAGGTTAAAAGTCCATTCGCTTTTTTGCCTGGACAATGAGAACCTAAACATGTTAACATTGCCATCTTTACATTACCAAAAAAAACATTAGGTACTTTATGGCACAAATTAGCACTAGTGATATACGTGGCGGCGCAAAGGTCGAATTCGAAGGGCAACCCTATACTGTCGTCAGTAACGAATTCGTTAAGCCGGGAAAAGGTCAAGCATTCAATCGCATCCGTTTGAAGCACCTGATCACCGGACGCGTTGTTGAGCGTACAATAAAATCCGGCGACAAATTAGATGTTGCTGATGTTGTTGAAAGCAAGATGCGTCTCCTTTACAAAGAAGGCGAGGGCGCTGTGTTTATGGATGAAGTCTCTTTTGAACAGGTGACTATTCCGTTGGCAAACCTTGGCGATACAGCTCAATGGCTCCTTGAAGATCTCCTTTACGGTGTTATTTTCTACAAAGGAACCCCTGTCACTGTTGAACCTCCAACATTCATGGAAATGCGCATTATTGAAACAGCTCCTGGCGATCGCGGTAATACGGCGTCTGGACGTGTGTTAAAGCCTGCTATTGTTCAGAGCGGCGCAAAAGTTCAAGTGCCTATTTTCGTCAATCAAGATGAACTCATAAAAGTTGATACACGCACCGGTGAGTATGTCTCCCGCGTCACAGGATAAAATATCTCTCCTGCGCGACCGCAGTCATATGCTCGCGCAGGCTCGTCAGTTCTTTGCCGAACGCAATATCATCGAAGTCGACTGCCCACTCATTACCCAAGCTGCCTCTGTCGATGCCCACATCGATTTGATCACTGTCAAAAATAGGGAACAACAGCGCTATCTACACTCTTCCCCTGAATATGGAATGAAAAGGCTCCTCGCAGAAGGAATCGGTGACATCTACCAACTCGCCCATGTATTCCGCGAAGGAGAACAAAGTCATAAGCACAACCCCGAATTCATGATGGCGGAGTGGTACCGACTTGGTATTTCGTTTGAATCGATGATTAAAGAAACGCTGGACTTCGTCCGCCTTTTTGTGGGCAATATACCTAGCAAGATTATTAGTTATCGGGATGTTTTTAAAGAATATGCAAACATTGATTATGTCGATGCCACCCCGGCAGAATTACTCAACTATCTTTCATTACAAGGACTTACCCCTTACCCTGGAATAGAATCTGAGGGGAAAGATGCCATTCTGAATATCATCCTAGGAGCTTTTATCGAGCCTTTACTGGGAAAGAATGAGTTATGCGCCCTCGCATACTACCCTTCGACACAAGCAGCCTTAGCGAAAACATGCCAACGGGGTAATGAGAAAGCCGCAGAACGCTTTGAAATCTACTATCAAGGGATAGAACTCGCCAATGGATATCACGAATTGGCTGATGCATCTGAACAAAGGCAACGATTGATCGAAGCAAATACTCAAAGGCTATTTCTCGGCAAACAAGAACTCCCTATTGATGAGCATTTTCTTGCTTCTCTAGAAAAAGGGATCCCGGACTGCTGCGGCGTTGCTGTAGGTTTCGACCGCCTGATGATGTTACGTCACAATCAGCACGAAATAGGCAACGTCATCCCTTTTGACTGGAACCTAGCTTGAATTTTCTTATAATGATGACAAGAACGATCAGAAGAGCTGCTCCTCCAGTCAGAGCAACAGTAGTTTTATCAATATTCTCTAAAAACGAAAAACAAATATTTCCAAAGAAATAACCAATAGAAAGAAACGTCGCTACCCATAACAGCGCGCCGGAATAGGCGAAGAGGGCAAACGAAGGAAACTCCAAACCACTTATCCCTGCCGTAATGCCTGTAAAATGACGAATTCCCGGAACAAAATAGCCAACAGTCAATGTCCATTTTCCATAAGAATGAAACCAATCATGGACTTTTAGCAGTCGCTCTTCTGTAATTCCAATGAAACTTCCATACTTATGTACCAAATAACTGCCGCCGGTACGTCCTAGGATATAGCTGATGCTGATCCCTGCGATACTCCCCGCTAAGGAAGCCACTATTGTCATCGGAATGTCTAATTTCCCTTGGCTCATCAAAGCTCCGGAAAAAACCAATAGAGTTTCATCTGGAATAGGCAACGCCACGATACCGAGCGCCAACAAAACAAATAATACTATGCTTCCGTAGTTCAAAAGCCAATATGACCACTCTTCGCTAAGCTGAAAACATTCCATAGTCTTAAATTGCCGGGCTATAACCGATTTCTTTGAGTTCTTCTTGATAAAACATAAATAAACCAACAAACACAATGGCTGCGGAAATATAAAAAGAAGCCGTTATCGTTTCACCCAAATAGTACCACCCAAAAAGAGCGGTAAATAGAGGAGTAACAAAACCGGCAAACGAGATAAATGTTGCTGAATACCGCTTCAATAAATACCCATACAAGTTATAACAGATAAAATTAGAGACAATGATCAATGCCAAGGTACATTCCCAAAAAGGCCCAATTGCTGATACAGGTATTGGGTCCCAAGATTCCACCATGAAAGAGTTCAATAACGCCATCCCTCCTCCAACCGTCATGCTCAGACCGTTCATCATC